>CAZOMZ010000171.1:0-4561 GCA_964581065.1 uncultured Loktanella sp.
CAAGCTGTTGTCCAAAGGCCCCGAGAAATGCGCCGAGAAATTCGGAGAGGAGGCCATCGAGGCGATCATCGAAGCGGTGAAGGGCGATAAGACCCGTCTGACTTCGGAAGCCGCCGATGTGCTTTACCACCTGCTGGTCATGCTGGCGGCGCGCGATGTGGCCCTGAGCGACGTGCTGGAGGAACTGGCACGCCGTCAGGGCACATCCGGTATCGCCGAAAAGGCCGCGCGCAAGTAGCGCTCTAACTGGCGCGCATGCTGCCGCTCATCCATTGCACAATATAGCTGTCGCTGAAAAAGCCGTCGAACATGCCGCGCGCTTTGGGCTGATGGCGGCGTTCCTGATCCATCTGGCGCAGCATCTCGCGGGCCTCGTCCTCGTGCAGGGCTTTCTTGGCCATGCGGGCCGCCTTTTCGGCGATATGTGACTGGCCGGGGCGGCGGCGGGCGGTGCGGGCGGTTTCAAGATTGAACTCTGCCACCCATTCGGGCCGGTAGGCGCTTTGCAGGGCGTCAACGGGCGGAGCCGCGGGCGTTGCCGGAGCGGCGATCGCATCCTCGTCTTCCTGGGTCAGCACGTGTTTGTTGGTCTCCGCGACCAGCGCGTGAATTTCCTTCAGCGGCACCGCAAGCGGCATCTTGACCACACGTTCTTTCTTCTGTTCGGCTTCGATCCGGTTCAGCCAGACCCGCGCGCTTTGCAGCCGCGCATCAGGGTCAAGCTGCATGGCCTCGTCGATGGTTTCCAGCACGACAGGGTCATATGCGGGGAAACGTCCTGCAAGAGGCTGGCACGGATCGGCCGCACCATCGGTGATCGTGTTGAAGCGGGTCTCTGCGTCGGCGGGCGCCTTGCCCGAGATCAGGTGATATAGCGTCGCGCCCAGCGCATAGAGATCGCTATTGGCCCGTTGGGCCGCGCCGGTGCTGTAGAATTCAAGCGGCGAATAGCCGTCCTTGACGACCAGCATGCTGGAGCCGGACCGCGTGGACTTGCTCGCGTCTTCGCGCACCGCGCCGAAGTCGATCAGGATCGGGCTGCCCCATTTGTCGAGCAGCACATTGTCGGGCGAGATGTCACGGTGAAGCAGCCCGTTGGAGTGCACCAGATCAATCGCGTCGAGCAGCTTGACCAGAATGCCGTGGATCTGGTCGGGGCTGAGTTCTTCATCCCCCAGTTCAATGATATCGGCCAGATCACGCCCTTCGATCAGGTTCAGCACCATGTATGCGGTGCCGTTTTCCTCGAACACCTGATGCACGCTGACGATATTGGGGTGGCGTAGCATGGCGATGCTGCGGGCTTCGCGCAGGAACATGTCGACGATCTGGCGGAAGGTTTCGCTGAAACCGGCCGCCTCGACAAAGACATGGCTGCCTTTGCGGCGGCAATAGCCATCGGCAAAGCATTCCTTGATCACGACCGTGCGCTCAAGGCCTGTGTCTTCGGCCAGATAGGTGATGCCAAATCCACCCGCGCCGATCTGCTGATCGATGCGGAATTTGCCATCCTGCAAAAGCGTTTCGGGAGGTAACGCATCGGCAGGCGCGACAGGCGCGGCCTCTGCATCGAGAATTCTGGTTTGTTCCAATGTATTCACCATCGTTCCTGGAGTGGACAGGGACAGGGACACACAACAAAGCACATGTAACACTTCAGGATGTGGACGGGGGCGTCCAACAGTCAATGAACTGTTGTTGCGAAGAATTCATCTGAGCGGGAGTCTGCCCATCGCTTTGCACATTTCAGGGGTTTCCTGCCGACTGACCTGAATTTCAGCCGCGAAATACGCAAAATAAAACGGAAATTTTCGACAACCGCAGTCTAACTGAGTCGCGAAGAGACCCGTCCTGTCACGAATCCGCCCATGCGGAGTTCGTTGAACAACCGCTGGTATTCGATCTTGGGGCAGCGGTCCTGCACCACATCGACGCCGCGGGCCTCGGCCTTGGCGGCGGCTTCGGGATGGGTGACGCCGATCTGCATCCAGATGGTTTGCAGGTGGGGCCAGCGGTCCAGTGCTGCATCAACGATCGGCGGCACGGCCTCTGACCGGCGGAAGATATCGACCATATCCACATCATCCGGCACTTCGGTGAGATTGCCATAGACGGTTTCACCCAGCAACGTCTGACCGGCAAGACCGGGGTTCACCGGAATGACCCGCATCCCTTTCAGCCCCAGATAGCGGGCCACATAGTAGCTGGGCCTGATCTGGTTGGCGGAGACGCCGACAACAGCCACCGTTTTGGTGCGTTTGAGAATCGTGCGCAGGAATTCATCAGAATAGGTCATGGGCGGACCCTACCCCAGTCACACACCGGAAAAAAGGCGCCCGGAGTACCCGGGCGCAGGTGTTGGAACGAGGGACAGTGAAGAAGGACGGCGCAGTTCCAAGAGCGCGCGCCCTCACCCTCGGAGGTATGGGCGCCAAGGGCCGCATTGAAGGGGTGCTCAGGCAAACGTGATCGCGGCATTGCACGGCGCGGACATCGGCCAAAGGGCCTAGTCGAAGACCTCGTCCACCACATCCTCGATCACGTCCCAGAGGCCCGAAAGCATCTTTTTGCCAAAGCTTTTGCCTTTGCGCCGTTTGTGGGGGCGCGGTGCATGGCGTGCGGTATGGGTGTTGTCGTATTTGCGCTTGGGTGGCTTGGCCATGGGCTGTGCCGCGCGGGTCTCGGTCTGCGGCAGGCTTTTCATGGACCGCAAAGGCGCGCCACAGTTGCCGCACGCCAGTTCGTGCCGGTCCTTGCCGCGCAGAACGAGAGCCGCTTTGGTGCCGCAGTAGCAACATGTTGCAATCTTGGTTGCCACCATCCGGCCGCTCCGTTCCTTATGCTTTGACAGCATATAGGGCGACAGCCGCCGCGTTTGAGACGTTGAGTGAGCCGAATCCGCCGATTGCGTCAATTTTGACCAGCTTGTCGCAGATTTCACGGGTTTTTTCGCGCAGGCCCGGTCCTTCGGCACCCAGCACAAGGGCGATGGGGCGGTCGCGGTGGCCATCTGCGGCCTCTTCAATGCTGGTCTCGGCCTCGCCTGCCAGACCCAGCACCAGATAGCCCATCTGCTGCAACTCGGTGATCGCATCGCCAAGGTTGCGCACGCGCAGGTAGGGCTGGCGTTCGAGGGCACCGCTGGCGGTCTTGGCCAGAGCGCCGGTTTCGGGGGCGCTGTGCCGCTGGACGGCCACCACGGCGCGGGCGCCGAAGACCTCGGCCGAGCGCAGGATCGCGCCGACGTTATGCGGGTCGGTCACACGGTCAAGCAGGACGATACGGGGCGGCATCGCCCCCTCGCCCAGCGCCACATCGGAAAGGCTGCCCCAATTGTGCGGTTTGACTTCGAGTGCCGCACCCTGATGCACGGATTGCGGATCAAGCGGGGCTGCGAATTTGCGCGGGTCCGAGATTTCGGGTTCCAGCCCGCCTGCGGCGACCGCGTCGCCCAGACGTTCCAGCGCATTGCGGGTGACCACCAGACGCAGCTTTTCGCGGGCCGGGTTCAACAGCGCGTCACGCACCGCATGCAGCCCGAAAAGCCAGACGGTTTCCTGTGCTGCCACGCGTTTTGCCTGTTCTTTGGCAATGACCCACTTGGGCTTTTTCATATCGTTTCACCTTTGTCTCTGGCCTTTGCGATAGCCGACATTGGCGGGGCTGTGAAGTGCTGCTGCAGAACCATCATTTTGCGGTTGACGCACCATTGGGGCGCAGGTAATGACCCCCGCAGTGGGCGACAGGCCGCAAGGTGTGGCAGGGGACTGTAACTCCCTCGAGGCGACTCACGCCTGGTTCGATTCCAGGGTCGCCCACCATTTTTCCGACAATCGCGGATGCAAATGAAGACGTCCACTGGACGTCTCCATTCGCCGTGGCAGGGGCCGCCTGCGGCTCCCTCGAGGCGACTCACGCGCGGGTCTCGATTCCAGGGTCGCCCACCATTTTCCAATATCACGATGCCTGCGATTTGGCCGTGTACGGATGAGACACGGTCCGCGCACCGCGTTGGGGCGCTTGGCAGAAACTGATCGTCAGGACATCTTTTGTTTCGCATGCATCAATGACTTGCTAGGTTTCCGGTCACACGGAGATCAAAGCATGAAGAACATCGTTGCCCCGAAAGTTGCCGACTATCCTGCAATGGTATCGGGCGTCGCTTTTTCCATTGGAGACGATGTTCGCAAAGGGGACCGCCTGTGTGTGCTCACATTCAGGTCCGGTCGCAAGATTGCGATCAACGCCCCAATCTCGGGACAGATCAAGGTGCTGCTCGTTCGCGATGCGCAGAACTGTATGGAAGGTCAGTTGATAGCCGGTATCGAGGAGGCGGTTGTGCCGGACGCGCCGGAACCTTCGCGCGCACCCGAAGTACATCCGGAACCCGAGCCAACCCCACCAGAATCGGCGCAGCCAGAGCCTGCCGCCCAAAACCAGACGATGCGCGCCCCGCGCGCGCCGCGACGCAAGGAAACACAGCCACCAGCGCCACCTCCCAGAAAGCAGATCAACTTTCTTCTCTGGCAGGGTTGGGGATGGCTGGTGCCGATTGTGTATG
>CAZOMZ010000172.1:0-4560 GCA_964581065.1 uncultured Loktanella sp.
GGGGGCGGGTGCCAGCGATGGGCCTGATCGTGACCTCTTTGCCAAATACCCGGACCAGAATCTCGGGGCTGGCGCCGATCACCTGAAAGCCGCCGAAGTTGAAAAAGAACATGAAGGGCGAAGGATTGGTGCGGCGTAGCGAGCGGTATAGGGCAAACGGCGGCTCGCGGAAGTCCTGCGTCCAGCGTTGGGCTGGTACGACCTGAAAGATGTCACCCGCGCGGATGTAGTCCTTGGCCTTTTCAACTGCATCGAGATAGCCCTGATGGGTAAAGTTCGACACAGGCGGGGCGACCGGCGCGGGTTCGGCCAGATCGCGGCTTTCGCTTGGCATGGGGCGTTCCAGCGCACGTTGTGCATCCATCACACGTTCTGCCGCCTGCGCATAGGCCGCCTTGGCTGAAAGATCACCATTCACGTAGGCCGGTGCGACCAGAATCACGTCGCCTTTGACGCCATCCAGCACTGCCACAACCGAAGGCCGCATCATCACCGCGTCGGGCAGGCCCAGCGGGTCGGGGTTGATGTCGGGCAGATGCTCGACCAGACGGATCATGTCATAGCCGAGAAAGCCAAAAAGACCCGCGGAGGCTGCTGGCAGGTCGGCCGGCAGGTCTATGCGGGATTCCGCCAGAAGTCCCCGCAGCGCTGCTAGCGGATCGGCGTCACAGGGGGCAAAGGCATTCTCGTCAAAACGGGCCTGACGGTTTACGCGGCTTGCAGTGCCGCGGCATTCCCAGATCAGATCGGGGTTCATCCCGATGATGGAATAGCGCCCGCGCACTTCGCCGCCTGTCACACTCTCCAGCATAAAGGCGTTCTTGCCTGCCCCCGAGAGCTTCAGCATCAGGGACACCGGCGTATCAAGGTCGGCCGCGATGCGCGTGTAGACCACCTGATTGGCGCCGCCGTCGAACCCCTTGGCGAATGTCTCGTAGTCGGGCAGAAGCGCCATCAGAAATCCTTACTGGAACTGCGCGTTGATCGCGTTGATCGTTTGCTGGTTAATGCTGATATCGGTCTGGACCTGCAGGGTGGTTGCATAGGCGTCAAAGATATCCTGTGCGATACCTGCCGCTGCATTCTCGGCCAAAGCATCGCGTTGCGCGATCACCGAAGGGTCGTCCATGTCAGGGGGGGCGACGTCATCGAGCCGGACCACAAGCGCGCGGTCATCCGCAGGAATCACGCGGACATCGCCAACTTCCATCTCGAAGATCTCGGCGTTGAACTCGGGCGGTGTTCCTTCGATGAATGTGCGGCGTGTCACACCTTCTTCGACGGTCGCTGTCAGACCCAAGGTGTCAAAGCTCGTCAGTGGCAGGATCTGCGCGGCAAGCTCTTCGGCCCTTTCCAGAACAGCCTCGCGGGTCTTGTCTCGGATCACGGCGGCGATCACCTCGTCACGCACCTCGTCGATGGGGCGCAGGGTCGGGGGCGTGATGCTGTCCAGCGAAAGCGCAAAGACGCCGCCGTCGGAAAGATCCTGCAAAGTCGCGAAGTCACCCAGTTCGACCGCCGCGGCAGCACTGCGGAAGTTGTCATAGGCCGCGATGCCGTCAGATACCTCGGCGCTCCAGGAAATCGTGCCCAGTTCCATATCGGTGCGTTCGGCCAGATCGGCCATTGTTGCGCCGCCTGCCAGCAGGTCGATAATCACGTCGTTGCTGTCGTTGATGAAACCGCGCGCCGCCTCAACGGCAAGCTCTTCGCGCAATTCGTCCGCGACCTCTTCAAGTGTGGTTTCTTGTGCCGTCAGCACCGCGTTCATCCGGAACAGGGCAGGGCCAAAGCTGGTGTTGAATGGGCCGACGACCTCGCCGGGTTCTGCAGAGAAGACGGCATCGGCAGCAGCCCCCAATTCGTCCTGCGCCAGATCGCCCATATCGACGTCAGTCAGCGACAGGCCGCGTTCGGCAACCAGTTCTTCAAATGTGACGTCTCCGGCGGCAAGGCGCGCTGCGGCATCGTCGGCACGGTCTTGTGCGATATACACAAGGCGTTCCACCAGACGGCGCTCGGGCTGGACGAAGTCGCCGATACGGTCCTGATAGAGCTGTGCGATCGCCTCTTCAGGGACATCCATCTGGTCCTGTATCATGCCCGGTGTCAGCCAGGCGTAGGTGATCTCGCGGGTTTCGGGAGCGGTGAATTGTTCAGGGTTGGCGTCATAGTAGGCCTGCTGGTCGGCCTCGGTCGCGCCTGCAACGGGGGCGGTCAGATCGACCTCGTCAACGATCGCCCATGTGATCGCGCGGTTCTCGCTGGTGAACTGCACCAATGCGTCGGCGAGCACGGAAGGCTGTGGAATGCCGCTGACGACAGCACCTTGCAGAAGCGTGCGGGCGGTCTCTTCGCGCAATTCGTTCTCGAATTCTGTGGCGGTCTGTCCGGTCTGCTGCAGGGCCAGACGGTAGGTGTCACGGTTGAAGCCGCCTGCACCTTGGAATTGCGGGATGGCCTGCAGGCGTTCAAAGACATTCTCGTCGCCGATTGAGATGCCAAGATCAGCGGCTTCATTGTCGAGCGTGCGCAGAAGGATCACCTGATTGAGCGCCACCTGATCAATGCCGAAGGCCTGCGCCTGCTGAAAGGAAATCTGTTGGCCGAACTGGGCTGAAAGCGCCCTGATCTGGTCATTCAAGGCCCGCTGGTAGGCCTGCACCGAGACGTCCTTATCACCGACAGTGCCGATGTTGCGGATGGTGCCGCTCAGCCCGCCTGTGCCGAAGCCTGCAAGCCCCAAAAGGATTACGCCCACGATGATCCACGCGCCGTAACGAGGTTTCTTCTTTTCTGCCATTGGATTGCTGCTCCACCCGCTGATTGGCGCATGAATAAGGGCGCGCGCCGAGGGGTGCAAGCCTTCAGACGGTCAGTGCGGCAAGCCGTTCGAAAAGCGTCCTGATGCCAGTGCTGTCGATATTGGCAAAGGCGATGCGCAACTGGCTTTCGCCGCCGGGCAGGTCGTCCGGCATGAACATCGTACCGGGCAGCAAAAGCACGCCGGCCTCTTTGACCAGCCACGGGGCAAGATCGGCCGAGGACATCGCAAAAGGGTGCCTGACATAGGCAAAATAGGCGCCGCATCCCAGAAGCTCCCAGCCTTTGGCCGCGAGCATGGGGAAATGCGTCTCAATCGCAGCCCGCCGGTCTAGGATTTCCAGCCTTTCACCGGCCAGCCAGTCATCGAGGTTCTGCATGCCCCAAAGCGCGGCCCGCTGGGCCAGCTGGTTGGGACAGATGGTGACGGTATCGAGAAATTTCTCGATCTCGGCCAGCCGTGCCTCGGAGGCGATAACCGCGCCGACACGGTGCCCGGTCAGGCGATATGCTTTGGAGAAAGAGTAGAGCTGGATCAGCGTGTCGTCCCACGAAGGGTCGGTGAAGAGGTCATGCGGCGCACCGCTGCGGCTGTCAAAATCGCGATAGGTCTCATCGACAATCAGTGCGAGGCCTTTGCTGCGCGCCAGGTCGCAAAAGGCGCGGAGGGTCGCCGCAGGATATTCGACGCCACAAGGGTTGTTGGGGCTGACCAGTGCAATCGCACGGGTGCGGTCTGTGATCAGTGCGGCTGCCGCCGCGGCATCGGGGATCATGCCTTCGCCAACCATCAGGGCCACGGTTCTGACGCCCGACATATCCAGCCACATCCGGTGATTGAAGTAATAGGGCACAGGGATGATGACCTCATCCCCTTCTGTGCACAGTGTGGCGATGGCGGCGGCAAAGGCCTGATTGCAGCCCGATGTTATCGCCACCTGTGACGGGTGAACCTGACCGCCGTAGCTTGATGTCCAGCGCGCGGCCACTTCTTCGCGCAAGGCGGGCAGGCCGAGAACGGGGCCATAAAGATGCGCCTCCGGGTCCTGCATGACGATTTCGGCCATGGCGGCGCGCAAGGGCGCAGGCGGCGGATCGACCGGGGCTGCCTGACTGACGTTCAGCAGCGGGCGGTCGGCGGAAAATGTGACACCATCGAGCCAGCGGCGGGCTTCCATAACGGGCGGAGCGAAGGTGCTGGCAGTGCGTGTGGCAGTCATGTGTCACCTGATCGGGCGAAGGCGCGTGCTGTGTGGGGCAGATGCCTCCGGCGGGGATATTTCTGGGCCAATAATAACGGCTGATCAGTCTTTACCGCGATAGGGCTCGACATATTGCAGCGCCATGTCCCACGGAAAGAAGATCCACGTGTCCTGGCTGACCTCGGTAATGAAGGTATCGACCTGCGGACGGCCCTTTGGCTTGGCGTAGACCGTGGCGAAATGCGCCTTGGGATAGAGGCTGCGGACCAGTTCGAGGGTTTTGCCGCTGTCGACAAGATCGTCGATGATCAGGATGCCGGTCCCGTCGCCCATCATCTCGGTGTCGGGAGACTTGAGAACCTTGGCGTCCGACTGATGCTGGTGGTCATAGCTCTTGACGCTGATGGTATCGACTGTACGCACGTCCAGTTCGCGGGCGACGATCATCGCAGGGGCCATGCCGCCACGGGTGATAGCGACAATTGCGCGCCATGCACCGTCATCAGGGCCGTGCCCGTCCAGACGCCATGCCAGC
>CAZOMZ010000173.1:0-1273 GCA_964581065.1 uncultured Loktanella sp.
GGGAGCTTCGGCCATCAGCTTGGCCAAGGCAGCACGCCGCCTCTCGCCGCCCGAGGCTGTGGCCACATCCCCCGAAGGGTCGAATTTCAGCCCTTCGGCGACCATGTCGACCTTATAGGCCTCTTCGGGTGGCAAACCGCTGGCCGCGTAGTCGCCCAGCGTTGCAAAGCCCGCCATGCTGGGGTCCTGCTCCATGTAGCCGACCTGCACACCCGGTGTCACAATCCGCTCACCGGCATCAGGCAGGACAAGGCCTGCCATCACCTTCATCAGGGTGGATTTGCCCGATCCATTGCGGCCGACCAGCGCCACACGATCCCCCGGCTGTACGACCAGTGACAGGTCGGCAAAGACAGGATCGCCCCCGAAAGTGAGGCTGATGTCGGTGATCTGGAGAAGAGGAGGTCTGGCCATAGCCGCCTGCTAGGCCAGAGCGGTCCCTTGCGCAAGGGCGCGCAGTGCTCTGGCGCGTGCGGGCGGGACAGATTTCACGTCAACACAGGTAAAGACGTGCAGCGTATTCATCTGGCGGTCGACTGTCGCGAAGTCGGCGACCCAGCCCCCCATTGCAAGATAGGTGCGCAACAAGGGCGGCAAGGGTTCGGTGCCCGTTGCGGCGATCCGGTCGAAGGGAATCACCGCCGCCGTGCGCGGCAACGGACGCAGGTCATCGGGTCCGAGGTGACGTTGACGCAGACGCTGGAAAGCGCGGCCGTAACGGGCAGGATCGGTGCCCTGAAAACTGGAACAGCCGAAAAGAAAGCGCACGCCTCTGGCATCGACGATATCGGTCATCGCACCCCAGGCAATACGCAGCACATCCGCATCCAGCGCCTGCGGCGCGATGCAGAAACGCCCCACCTCGATCATCGGCGCATCCGACTGCGCAAGCCCCGCGAGGTCCTGAAACTGTGCGGCATAGCTTGACGCAATCTCGCGGCCTGACGAAAGGAACAGAAGACGGGCCGTGGCCACGAGGGCACCCCTATCGTTGCGAACCATCAGATGCTGGCAGCGCGCGTCATGCGGATCGCTGTCCAACCCTTCCGTGCCGAAAAAGCATTGATGCCGCAAAGCCTGACAGGCGCGCAGGTCGCTGTCCGAGCGGGACAGCCCGACGCTCAGACGGCCCTTTGGAAACGCAATTGTCATCAGACCTCATCTTGGCGAATGTGCGCGACACACCTACGTTACAGCCTGTGATAGCGAAAGGAACGGGGAACCGATGGAAAAGATCGTCAAAACCGATGCGGAATGGCGCGAACAGCTGAGT
>CAZOMZ010000173.1:1283-4549 GCA_964581065.1 uncultured Loktanella sp.
GCATGGCACCGAGCGGGCGGGCACCCATGACAACTTCCCCAAAGAAGCAGGCACCTATATGTGCGTCTGCTGCGGCGCGCCGCTTTTTGAGCAGGCGCATAAATTCGAAAGCGGCACGGGCTGGCCGTCATTTTACCAGCCGCTTGACCCTGAGATGGTGGGCGAAAGCGTCGACCGCAGTTTCTTTATGAAGCGGACCGAGGTGCATTGTAACCGCTGCGACGCGCATCTGGGGCATGTCTTTCCTGACGGACCACAGCCGACCGGTCTGCGTTACTGCATCAATGGTGTCGCGCTGGATTTTGAGCCTGCAGAAGACTGACGCCCCCCAAAGGCGCGCCATTTCGGCGCGCCGTTTTCCCGTCAGGCCACCAGCCCCAATTCTTCGTCGCTTGCGGTGCCGGCGTATTTGTCGCGCGGCGGCCATGGGCGGCCCCGCCAATCGGGCTCAAAGACAAAGCTGGACCGCGTCCGCCCGTCGAGAAGAGCACCGTTACCGGCACCCAACGCATAGTCATAGTAGAGCTTGACGATCTCTTCCTTGGTGACCTGATCTGTCGCGGGATGCGCGATACAGGCGTCGTGCCACTTTCTTACGCGCGCATAATCATCGGTGTCGGGAAGCGCGAATCCCTCGTAGTAGTCAAGAAACCAGAACCGTTTGAACATCGGTGTGAAGACCGCCTCTGCCAGTCCGAAATCGTCAAAGAGGAAGGTACCGTCAGGATTATGAGCCAGCAGGAAATCATTAAGGTCACGGTAACAGGCCAAAAGCTTGTCACACAGCCCATCACGGGCGCCTTGATCCTGATTCATCACATAGATGTAGCCCGCCATCGTAAACGGACCTTCCTTGGCAACCATCATCGATTCAATGGCATGTTGGGCAGGGTCGGAGCGCCGCAGCGGACCACCCGGCAAGACCTCATCCAGGAAGCGGAGGATGACAAGGCTTTCTTTGATGATCTGGCCGTCAGGGGTTTCCAGGACGGGCAAAGCCGTCGTTCCGCGGGTCTTTTTCAATAACTCCGGATCGCGGGGCTTGGTGATATCGACGACGCGAAACTCGATCGCATCCTCCTGCCCGCGCAGGGCCAACATGATTTCGAGTCTCTGTGAGAACGGGCAAACCGGAATGTGGTAGACGATATATTTTTCGGGCAAGACATGCTCCTCTCGGAAGAAAAACTGATCTTGATATGGTGTCAGTCAAAACCGCGTCGGGCAAGGCCCTGACCTTGCTTGACCTGCGACCGGCCACGATCGGTGGGGAAATCTGCTAGTTGCCGATCAATGTCCCGGCATCGATCCGCCCGAGCGAATCCAGCAACTGCCCAAGGAACGTCACATCGGCGATGCCGTCATCCGTCACACGACGATCAAGAACCACGACGCGCCCATCCTCAAGCGTGTAGCGCGATACGTTCCGCACCAGATTGTTGGCGTCGAAATCAACGGCAAGCACCTGACGGTCCACCTCTTTTGGTGAAAACGGGCCAAAGTGTTCGAACTTGCTCGCGGCGTAGTAGATCGTGTTGCTCTGCAAGGCACGGTCAGCAATCGGTTCACCAAAAAGCGCGATCACTTCTTCGCGGGTGCTGACACCGATTTCCAGCGCTGCGATCTCTGCCTCGGGCGGGACAAATCCATAATAGCGCTCGATCGGTGCACAGCCTGCAACGGCCAGTGTCAGAACGAGCCCCGCCGCCACCAGACGACGTTTGCCATAGATTACCGGCTGAACACCCATCAACGCACCCTCTTGCCTTGGCCCTTGAGGCCTTTTATCCCGAGTATATCACCTGACATGCCTGTTCAAGAAACGATCACGCTTTGACCCAATTGCCTCATTCACGGATGCGTTTGGCCGACCTGCCAAACCGCAAGCCCACGTCCTTTACGCTGACACCGACCGCCGAAGAACGCGCGGCGGTCGCGGCTGAATTGGGCATACAGGGCATCAAGAAGCTGCGATTTGAAGGCACGCTAGCGCCATTGGGCAAGCGCGACTGGCGTCTTGAGGCGGCACTGGGTGCAACGGTCGTGCAGGACTGTGTCGTGACGCTTGATCCTGTGACCAGCCGCATCGATGAACCTGTGACCCGCAGCTACCTGTCAGACCTGCCGGAAATCACCACCGGCGAGACCGAGATGCCCGAAGATGACACGCAAGAGCAGTTGCCCGAAACGCTTGATCTGGCCGAGGTCATGATCGAGGCGCTGTCACTGGCGCTGCCGCCCTATCCGCGCAGCGAAGGGGCTGCATTGGGCGAGGCGGTTTTTGCAGAAAGCGGTGTCACGCCCTTGCGGGACGAGGATACCATGCCTTTCGCAGGCCTGGCATCATTGCGCGAAAGCCTTGAAAAGAAAGGCGAATGAAGGGGTCTGAAACGACCGCGAAAAGGGCTTGCACATATGGGGAATCGCAGTATGTTCGCGGCCTCTTTTACATCGCGTCTCGACAGGGCTGCCACAATGGCGTAGGACCCCGCAGACGAGAACGAAATCAGGGCCCGCGGCCCTTAATATCATAGGGTTGAGACATGGCTGTCCAGCAGAACAAAGTATCCAAATCCCGCCGCAACAACCGGCGTGCACATGACGCACTGGTCGCGGCAAACCCCAACGAGTGTGACAACTGCGGCGAGCTCAAGCGCCCGCACCACGTCTGCCCGTCCTGCGGCCACTACGCTTCGCGTGAAGTGATTGCAGACACCACCGAGATCGATCTCGACGACGACGCTGCTTAAAGCAGGGTCAAGGGCATCAGCATGACACCAGCGCAGACGGACACGGCTCCGACGCAGGGACATGCTGCTACTCACGTGCTTTCAGTCGACGCGATGGGCGGCGACAAAGGGCCTGCAACTGTCGTTGCGGGCCTTTCGAAGTTTCTCAAGGACGTCCCCGAAGCGCGCGCGATCCTGCACGGCCCCAAATCCGAAATGGATGCGCTGATAGCCAAGCATGGTCTGGCCGACCGTGTGACGGTGCATGATGCGACAGATGTCGTCAAAATGACCGACAAGCCAAGTCATGTGCTGCGCCACGGCAAAAAGACTTCGATGTGGTCGGCGATTGAAGCGGTTCGCAATCACGAAGCAGCCGTTGCGGTCAGCTGCGGAAACACCGGCGGCCTGATGGCCATGTCGATGCTGCGCCTGCGCAAGGCAGAAGGCGTCAACCGCCCTGCCATCGCCTGCCTCTGGCCCTCGCGCAATCCGGCCGGGTTCAACGTGATGCTGGACGCAGGTGCCGATATCCGC
>CAZOMZ010000174.1:0-4485 GCA_964581065.1 uncultured Loktanella sp.
TTGGGTAATGGCGAAGCCTGTATGAAACCTGCTACTTTCGCCGGTTGGGGTTCTTTATTTGCCCCTTTGGAAATCAAATTCGTCATTACCGTGAGACTGTTGTGCCACCCATTCGCCAACCGATCAACCGTTTTTTGGGAATTTATGGAACCTTTTGGGTTAGGCCGGGATGCACTGCGTATTGCGCCCCTTCCATTGCCCCAAAGAGGACGCAACAATTAGACAAATGGTAGATTTAGCACACTATATATGGGATTTTTTGAAGAAATGCGCCTTCCAAATCAAAATCCGGTAGCGCAGGAGAATTTTTCAGATGACGCGTTTTCAGATCGAAAAATCACGCGCCAGCCCATGATTTCCCGGCATTGCGGGCGGAATCAAGCACAGATTCCAGATGATTCCATGCTGTGCCTAGAGCGCCTTGTGCATCACATGCGCATCTACCAACCCCAGAGTCGGATGCCTGAATGCCCGCGGAATGGTTCCCACAACCGCAAAGCCCAGTTTCTGCCAAAGGCGCACCGCCCCCGCATTGCTGGCGAGGACAAAATTGAACTGCATGGCCTGATAGCCCATATCCCGTGCTTCGGATTGTGAATGCAGGCACATCGCCTCGGCCACGCCCTGCCCGCGCGCGGCGGGATCAACGATATAGCCGCAGTTGCAGATGTGGTCGCCACCGCCGGGCTGGTTGGTTTTGATATAGTAGGTGCCAACAAGCACCCCTGCGACCTCGGCGACATAGGTCGCGCGCGGCAGATCGTTCCAGTAGCCCAGCGCATCGAGGCGGCTGATGGCAGGATCAACGGCATAGGTCTCGCCAGCACGGAAGACGGGCCCAAGCAAGCGCCAGATGCCTTCCGCATCCGCAGCCGTCGCCTGCCGGATAGAGATCAAGCCATACCACCGTCGATCAGGCGGCGGGCCAAAGCGCCGTAGGCCTCGGCCATCGGGCTGTCACCGGCGGCAATCGGGGTGCCGGCATCTCCGGCCAGACGTGTGTCCAGATCAATCGGCAGCGCCCCAAGGAACGGCACACCGATCTTTCCGGCTTCAGCGGCAACACCGCCCTGACCAAAGATATGCGCCTCATGCCCGCAGGAGGGACACACGAAGGTCGACATGTTCTCGATCATGCCAAGGATGGGGGTGCGGACCGAGTTGAACATGTCGATCGCCTTGCGTGCATCCAGAAGCGCCACGTCCTGCGGGGTGCTAACGACAATCGCGCCGGTCACATCCGCTTTCTGGCAAAGTGTCAGCTGCACATCACCCGTGCCGGGCGGCAGATCGACGATCAGCACATCAAGGTCGCCCCATTGCACCTGCCCCAGCATCTGCTGCAGCGCACCCATCAGCATCGGGCCGCGCCAGACCACCGCCTTGCCCTCTTCCATCATCAGGCCCAGCGACATCATGGTGACCCCATGGGCCTGCAAGGGAATGATCGTCTTGCCGTCAGGCGAGCCCGGGCGCTTGTTCACACCCATCATGCGCGGCTGGCTGGGACCGTAGATATCCGCATCCAGCAGACCTACGCGGCGCCCCGCTTTGGCCAAGGCGACGGCGAGGTTCGACGAGACAGTCGATTTGCCGACACCGCCCTTGCCCGAACCGATAGCCAGTATGCGATCCACGCCCGAGACCTTGGCCGGACCGGCCTGCGGGGTCGGGTGACGGCCGATCTTGAGTGATGGCGGCTCTTTGGGTTTGGCGGCGGGCCCGTGGGCAGTCAGAACGACGGACGCGCTTTCGACCCCCGGCAGGCGCCGCACGATATCTTCGGCAGCACGGCGCACCGCATCCATCCGCGAGGCTTCTTCTGGATCTGCCGCTTCGATGACGAAACGCACGCTCCCGCCTTCGATGTTGAGCGCACGAATCATGTCGTTCGAGACCAGATCCTTCCCACCGGGGAGCGTCAGACGGGCCAGCGCCGTCAGAATTTCTTCACGTGTCACACTCATGGCCTGTGTCCTCCGTCAACGGTTTTGTCTGCTTTGCATGCTATCTGGCACGTCAAACGGCGAGTGCAAGCGAAAGACAGGCAGCTTGCCCAAATAAGCAGCAGAACCATGACCTTAGGTCAGCTTTGCTTATGCATTTGCTGCATAGCAGCATTGCTGAACCGATTATTGTG
The DNA here is from genome assembly GCA_964581065.1 of uncultured Loktanella sp. GTDB lineage: Bacteria > Pseudomonadota > Alphaproteobacteria > Rhodobacterales > Rhodobacteraceae > Yoonia. Next base: position 2,141 of record CAZOMZ010000174.1, read on the forward strand.
CACCCGCAGCATGTTCCTACATATTGGTCACAACAGCGGCGAGGGCCGCGCTTTAGATGAAACGATGAAGATAAAATGACCGTCCTGACTGAAACATTCTCTGCTGCCCCTTCGTTCTTCGGCCGTCTGGCCGTTCTGCGCGCGAAGCTGGTTGACGCAGCCGCGAAGCGCAAGGTTTACCGCACAACCTACGCCGAGCTGGACAACCTGACATCCCGCGAGCTGGCGGATCTGGGCATTGCCCGTACGATGATCCGCGAGATCGCATACGAAGCCGCATACGGCAAATGAATTGAGCTTCGAAGCCGCCTCCTCCTCCCTTTCTGGCGGCTTTGAATTCGACCACCGGGCTCTCTCCTCCTCCTCCCTGTAGCCCGGGGTCGCCTCAAAAGGTGGCGGCATCCACCTCCTCCCGGATGCCGCCACCGACAAGGAATTCGGAACCGCTCACCTCCTCCCGGGTGGAACCGAGAAGACCGCAAGCAAGGTGCACCTCCTCCCGCGCCGAGCTTGTGAAGAGACGCTTCGCTGCCTCCTCCCTTTAGGCGGGGCGTTTGTAAATAAGAGCGGCCATGTCCACCTCCTCCCGGGCATGGCCGTTTTTTTATGTGCGGAGGTCTTTGGGACTACCCATGACCATATAGCTGGTGATCGATCGGACATGCGGGACGGTGCCCAGCTTTTCTGTATGGAAGGCCTTGTAGGCCGGCAGATCGGCAACCTCGACCCGCAGCATGTATTCAAAGGCTCCGGCGACGTTGTGACATTCAACCACCTCGTCGGCGCGCTCCATCGCCCTTTCAAAACCGGTTTGTGCGTCTTTGGTATGTTCCGACAAGCCGACGGCAACATAGACCACATAAGCGCGGCCGGTTTGAGCGGGGTCAAGGCGGGCACGGTAGCCCTTGATGACACCTTGCCGCTCAAGCTCTTGCACGCGGCGCAGGCAGGCTGAAGGAGACAGGCCGATGCGGTCGGCCAGTTGCAAGTTGCTGATCCGCCCGTCATGGGAAAGTTCGCGCAATATCTTTTGGTCAATGCCATCCATCATGGCAGATAGTTGTGCACTTTGGATAAACTATCGCAAGATCGCAATTTCATTGCGTCATTTTCGGCCCATTATTGCGTCATGACCTATGAAATTCTCATCGCCCTGATCGGCTTTGCCTTTGCCAGCTCGATCACGCCTGGGCCAAACAACCTGATGCTGATGGCTTCGGGTGCCAACTACGGGTTGCGGCGGACGGTGCCGCATATGCTGGGGATATCGCTCGGGCATGCCTTCATGGTGGCGATGGTCGGGATCGTGCTTTTGCAGATTTTCGTGACCTACCCTGTGCTCAACATCGTGCTGAAGGTGCTGAGCGCCACCTACATGCTGTGGCTGGCCTGGAAGATCGCCAATGCGGTCCCGCCCGAAGCGAAAGAGGTCACCGGCAAGCCGTTTACCTTTCTACAAGCCGCAGCCTTTCAGTGGGTCAACCCCAAGGCATGGTTTATGGCGATCACTGCGATCAGTGCCTATGCGCCGCAGGATCGCGGGATCGTTGCGGGTTCGGTGATTGTCGCACTGGTCTTTGCCGCGGTGAACCTTCCTTCGGTCAGCGTCTGGGCCTGGATCGGCGTGCAGGTGCGGCGCTGGCTGGGCACAGCGCGACGGTTGCGGGTGTTCAATATCTCGATGGCGGTGCTTTTGGTGGTGTCGCTTTATCCGATGCTGATCACCTAGAATGGCACATCATCCGCCTGATCCGCGCTGACTACGAATTTCGCGACCACATGCTTGGAGCCGGCCTTGTCAAATTCGATGACCAGCTTGTCCCCCTCGATGCCCATGATCTCGCCATAGCCGAATTTCTGGTGGAACACCCGCTCGCCCTCGGTGAAGGCACTGGTGGCATCCAGATCAATCGTCATGTTCCGCGCCTCTGACGGGGCGGCCATCCCGCGGTGCTGGCTGCGCGACTGCAGTCGTTTCCAGCCAGGCGAGTTGTAGACATCCGCGCGGCTCGCCTCTTCGTGCAGGGTCGAGCGCGCCATCCCTGACATCATGGGCGAGGCGCTGGCCGACATGCCAGCAGCGCCATAGCCGCCACCGTAAAGACCGGGGGGCGTCAGTACCTCCACATGATCCTCGGGCAGTTCGTCGATAAAGCGCGAGGGCATTTGGCTTTGCCACTGGCCGTAAACACGGCGGTTGGCAGCAAAGGAAATCGTGCAGACCTCTTCGGCGCGGGTGATGCCGACGTAGGCCAGCCGCCGCTCCTCTTCGAGGCCCTTGAGCCCGCTTTCATCCATCGACCGCTGCGAAGGAAACAGCCCGTCCTCCCACCCGGGCAAGAAGA
>CAZOMZ010000175.1:0-4408 GCA_964581065.1 uncultured Loktanella sp.
CGGGCTCTGGCGGGTCGGCCTTGTCAAAGTTTACACGGATGATCGTGACCCCCGAGTTATAGCTGTCCAGTGTCGACTGGATCAGATCACGCAGACGGTCGGCAATCGCGCCACGGTCACGGTTGAGGATCGGGGCGAGTTCGGACTGCGAGATGATTTCACGCATGGCCGATTCCGCAACGGCTTCAATCGTCTGTGGCGGGTTGGCGAGATTGAAGAGATACTCTTCGGGGTTGTTGATGTTCCACACCACCTGGAAGTCGATGTCGACGATGTTCTCGTCACCGGTCAGCATCAGACCCGCGTCCATCCCCGAACGGCTGGTGCCGATATCGATGTTCCGTTCGGTCGTGACCGCCAGCACTTCGCGGGTGACGATCGGCCAAGGCGCAAAGTTCAGACCCGGCTCGCCGATTTCAAGGAAATCACCCAAGAGCAGCTCGACCGAGCGTTCTTCCGGGCGCACCGTATAAAACGACGCAAAAAGCCAGAGTGCGATTGCACCGAGGATCCCGAGGCCGACTGTCCCGCGTGTCAGTTGCGGGCCTTCGCCGCCGCCGCCAGTGCCGCCGGTGCGGCCCTGACCGCCACCGCCGCCCATCAGGACGCGCAGCTGTTCGCGGCCCTTGTTCACCAGATCATCGATTTCGGGGATGTTCGGCCCGTCGTTATTCGGCTTGCGACCACCGTTGCCACGGTTGTCGTCGTCACCGCCGCCCGAGCCTCTGTTTCCACCGCCGCCCCACGGGCCACCAGTATTTCCTGCCATCGTTTCCTAAGCTTCCTTTTGTCGGTGTCCGGACGTGCCGGACCTTCCCTTAGCCATGTGTGCCTTGATCGTGCGAATTCAAGCGCTTCGCATCGGTTCCTTCATCGTCACCAATTCTTCTGCCATCGTGGGGTGAACCGCAACCGTCCGGTCGAAATCTTCTTTGGTTGCGCCCATCTTCACCGCGATCCCTGCGAGCTGGATCATCTCGCCTGCGTGATCTGCGACGATATGACAACCCAGCACCTTGCGGGTCTCCTTGCTGACGACCAGTTTCATCAGCACCCGGTCCTCGCGCCCCGCGAATGCATGGTTCATTGGCTTGAACGACGTACAATAGACCTCGATCGGTTCCTGATCGCGGGCCTGTTCCTCGGTCAGGCCGATGGTGCCGAGTTCGGGCTGCGTGAAGACTGCCGAGGGGATCAGCTCGTGATCGACGGCGGTCGGATTGCCTTTAAAAACGGTTTCCACAAAAGCCATGCCTTCACGGATCGCGACAGGTGTCAGCTGCACGCGGTTTGTCACGTCGCCCACGGCATAGACCGAAGGGATATTGGTCTGGCTGTAGTCATCGACGATGATCTCGCCACGCCGTCCGACTTTGACGCCTGCCTCTTCGAGACCGAGATCGTCGGTGTTGGGGATACGGCCTGTGGCAAAGAGGACCTGATCATAGACTTTTGTGGTCCCGTTGGTCGCCTTGACCCAGATGCCGTGACCGGCGTCCTCTTGTGGCATCTCGACAGGGCGCCCCCCTTCCATAGGGACGCCTTCGGTTTCACCACGCAGGTCTTCCTCGGTGGCGGCGCGCATCTCGACGATATTGGTGCCCAAATGCAGGTCAACGCCTTTGGCGCGCATCCCTTCGGCGACAAGGCCGCGGGCCTCGTCGTCAAAGCCGCGCAGGATCTGCGCGCCGCGGTAGAATTGTGTCACCTCCACGCCCAAGCCGTTGAGAATGCCTGCGAATTCCGAAGCGATATAGCCACCGCCGACAATCAGGATCGATTTGGGCATCTCATCAAGCAGGAAAATCTCGTTCGAGGAAATGCCAAGTTCGGCCCCCGCCATCTCGGGGCGTGCGGGACGGCCGCCGGTGGCCACCAGAATATGCTTGGCCGTCACCGTTTCGCCGGTCGAGAGGGTCACGGTATGTGGGTCTTTGAGCCGCGCGCGGGCGTCGAAGACCTGCACGTCCGAGCCGTCCAGGAGCCGCCGGTAGACACCTTCCAGACGGTCCAGTTCCTTGTGGAGATGCTCGCGGAAACGGGGCCAGTGGAACGGGCCATCGGTGACGTCCCATCCATAGGCGCGCGCATCGTCGAACATCTCCGAATAGCCCGATGCGAAGACCATCAGCTTCTTGGGCACGCAGCCACGGATGACGCAGGTGCCGCCCATGCGGTATTCTTCGGCCAGTGCCACCTTGGCGCCGGTTGCTGCCGCGACACGGGCTGCGCGCACGCCGCCTGAGCCGCCTCCGATGACGAAGAGGTCGTAGTCAAAAGTCATAAGCGTGCTCCGATTTGTCTTGCGCGTTCTGGGCCGGTCAGTCCGAGACTTCGGCGAAGATGTTGTCATCATCGCGGACATCATAGTGGACAATCTCGGCGGTATTATTGGTCAGGTCGCGGACCGTCACCTTGCCATCACCGTGACCGACGATCACCGTGTCGCAGATATCGATAAACAGCCCGTTTTCAACCACACCCGGTATCTGGTTGATCACAAAGCTGAGATGGCGCGGGTTGCCGATGTGTTTGAGATCAAGATCAAGGATGTGATTGCCTTCGTCCGTCTGAAACGGCTGATCGCCAGCCATGCGCAGGGTCACGTCGCGGCCCAGCACATCCATGCCGGTCAGCATCTCAGCGACCAGACCTTTTGTAACAGAGAGACCGAAGGGGATCACTTCGACCGGCAGGGGAAATTTCCCGAGGTTGGCGACGCGTTTACTGGCGTCGGCTATAACGACCATCCGTTCGCTCGCGGTCGCAACAATCTTTTCGCGCAAAAGCGCACCGCCGCCGCCTTTGATCAGGGCGAGGGATTCGTCAAATTCGTCGGTCCCGTCGATTGTCAGATCGAGCCATTTCGCCTCTTCCAATGAGACGGTCCTGATCCCGACTTCCCTCGCAAGCGTTGCGGTCTCGTTCGAGGTCGGAACGCAGGTGACCTTGAGGTCTTCCTCGCGGACCATCTCGCCAAGGCACTGGACAAACCAAGCCGCCGTCGACCCTGTGCCCAGCCCGATCTTCATGCCGCTTTCCACATATTCGGTGGCTTGCTTGGCAGCCACAAATTTGGCTTTGTCGATGGGGGTCAACTCGTTGGTCATGTCCCGCTCCGTTGTCCTTCGGGCGGGACTATAGACATGATATGAACAGGGTGCGAGGGCCGATTGCGCGAGGGCGGCGGGGTGCTTGGCGCAATCACCCCATGGAATGGTCGGTTTTGATCTGTGTGGGCTTTGCAAGACAGGCTAGGTGATGTGCATGTCCGATCTGCTGCGCCTTCATTACGCTCCTGACAATGCCTCGCTTTGTGTGCGGCTGGCGCTGGAGGAATTGGCCTTGCCCTATCAGACAGTTCTGGTGGATCGCGGGACGGTCGGGCAAAAGTCGGCCAGCTATCTCATGCTCAACCCCAACGGCCTTATCCCGACGCTGGAAACGCCTCAGGGGCCGGTCTTCGAGACGGCGGCGATCCTGATCTGGCTGGCTGACCGCGAAGGGCGGCTCTTGCCGCCGGTGGCATCGCCGGAACGTGCCCACGCGATACAATGGATGGTCTGGCTGGCCAACACGCTGCATGTCACCCTGCGCATGCTATTCTACCCTGACCAGTATGTTGGCGGCGATACTGCTGATCTGCATGCCCGCGCGAAGGAACGTCTGGTGCAACAGCTTGATATTCTTGAGCATGCGCCGACCGCACGCTGGCTCGAGAGTGCCGAGGCTTCGGCACAGGGCTGCTATCTGGGGCCGATGCTGCGTTGGGCTGCGCTTTACGGTGGCGGGCCAGCGTGGTTTGCGCTGCAGCACTGGCCGCGCTTGCAAGATTTTGCGCGCCGCGCCGAACGGCGCCCGGCTGTCTTGCGGGCGGCAAGGGCCGAAGGTCTTGGCCCCACTCCTTTCTCAAATCCCCATCCCTGCAATCCGCCCGAAGGACGCGCACTTTAGATGTTTCTCTCTGTCTTCGATATGTTCAAGGTCGGCGTGGGTCCGTCCTCGTCCCACACGATCGGGCCGATGGTGGCTGCGGCACGGTTTCTGGATCATCTGCGAGCGCAGCCCTTCCGCGTTGCCGGATTGCGCGCCTCATTGCACGGCAGCCTTGCCTTTACCGGTGTGGGTCATGCAACAGACCGCGCGGTGATCCTCGGTCTCGCCGGCTTCCGCGCAGACGATTACGATGCCGAGAAGGCCGAAACGGAACTGGCCCGCATCAAGGCCGAGAAGGATGTTTCGCCCGAGGGTCTTGGGGTGCTGCGGTTCGATCCTTCGGCGGACCTGCTGTTTGACTACGGCCCAGCCCTGCCCGGTCATGCCAACGGGATGATCCTGCGCGGCACAGACGCGCAGGGCGACGTGATCACGCAGGTGACCTATTATTCGATCGGGGGCGGTTTTGTGC
>CAZOMZ010000176.1:0-4408 GCA_964581065.1 uncultured Loktanella sp.
GCGGATGATCGTGGTGTTCCGGCCCGTGTTGCCGCCGCCAAGCCAGCCCTTTTCGATCACGGCGACATTGGTGATGCCAAAGTTCTTGCCAAGGTAATAGGCCGTGGCAAGACCATGCCCGCCCGCACCGACGATGATCACATCGTATTTCTTTTTCGGCTCGGCCTTGGCCCAGGCGCGATCCCAACCGGTGTGGTTACGCATGGCTTCGCGCGCGATGGCAAAGGCGGAATATCGTTTCATCGACATGACAGAATCCCTGACGGCAGGCGGCTGATCCGCGTGACCCTTATCTGGACTGCCGCGCGGTGCAAGTGGTTCCTCTGAGCGGCGTCTGGCCCGCCTTTTACGACATGCTGACGGTGAGGTGTAGAACACAATGGTCGCAGGGCCTTTTCAGGCAGGGGCGGGGCCGTTATGTCAGCCACAGCAAAGAACGGGGAAGCCATGATTTTCTGGATAGTATGTGCGGTTCTGGCGCTTGCGGTCAGCGCGATCGTGGCGGGCCCACTGCTGCGCCCCCGTGCCACGACCGACGACAACCCCGATGTCGCGATCTACCGTGCCCAGCTTGAGGAAATCGACCGCGACCTCGAACGCGGCCTGCTTGAGGCCGACGAGGCCGAGCGCGCCCGCGCCGAAGTGGCCCGCCGCCTGATTGCCGCCAGCAAGGAAGCCCGCCCCGAGGATGGCACCGGCGGACCTGCCAAGGGTCTGTCTTTGGCGCTGGGTGCGGCCCTGCTCGCTATTGCTTTTGGCATCTATTGGGTCAGCGGCGCACCCGGATACCCCGACCTGCCCCTGCAGGCCCGTCTGGACGCCAGCGACGAAATGCGCGCGAACCGCCCGTCGCAGGCCGCGCTGGAACAGGCCGCCCCCACGCCTCCGCCCGTTGATCTGCCCGAAGACTACGTGAACGCCATCACGCAACTGCGCGATCTGGCACCGTCGCGGCCCGACGATCTGGAAGCATGGGAACGTCTGGCCTTTCACGAAGTCGAATTGCGCAACTACGCCGGCGCTGCCGCCGCACAGGAACAGGTCATCGCGATCAAGGGTGATCAGGCCCTGATATCGGACTACCAGCGGCTATTGGACCTCAAGGTTGTGTCTGCCGGAGGTCTGGTCTCGCCCGAGGCCGAAACCCTGCTGCGCCAGATCCTTGACCGCGACGCCGAGAACACCGCCGCGCTTTATTACCTCGGCGCGCTTTATAACCAGACCGACCGGCCCGACATTGCGCTGCGTGTCTGGCGGCGGATCATCGAAGGTGGCGATCCGGCGGATTTCCACGTCGCCAGCGCCCGCGCGCAAGCCTCGGATGCGGCCTTCCGTGCCGGTGTGGAATACGCCCTGCCCGAGACACGCGGCCCCTCGTTCGAAGATATGGAAGCCGCACAGAGCCTGTCGCCCGAAGACCAGCAGGCGATGATCGGCGGCATGGTCGCGGGGCTTGCCAATCGACTTGCGACAGAGGGCGGCCCCGCGCAGGACTGGGCCCGCCTGATCCGCGCCTATGGCGTGCTGGGTGATCTCGACAGCGCCCGCACCGTCTGGGCCGAGGCGCAGCAGGTCTTTGTGGGCTCGATGCGCGGGATGGAAATCCTGACCAATGCAGCCCGTGACGCGGGCGTGCTGGAAGAATGATCTGCCAGACCCCCGAAGACTTCGCCGCCGCGATCCCAGAGATGGGCGCGTTAGCCGGGCTTGATCTTGGAACCATGACGATTGGTGTCGCTGTTTCCGATGTCCTGCGCTCGGTCGCGACCCCGATCGAAACCATCAAACGCAAGAAATTCGGTGTCGATGCGGCCAAATTACTGGAACTGACAACGCACCGCATGGTCACTGGGATCGTGCTGGGCCTGCCGATGAATATGGACGGCTCGGAAGGGCCGCGGTGTCAGGCCACACGGGCCTTTGCCCGCAATCTGGAGCGACTCACCCCCTTGCCGATCACCTTCTGGGATGAACGTTTGTCGACCGTCGCCGCGGAAAGGGCCCTGCTTGAGGCGGATACGACACGAAAACGTCGCGCAGAGGTGATTGATCACGTGGCCGCGGGGTATATCTTGCAAGGACTGCTGGATCGTCTGGCACATATGAAGGGCACGCTGTGAGCAAACCGGAAAACACCGACCACATCTGGTCGCGGGCGGAAATCGACAGCCCCTGCATCAAGATCTGCGTGATCCACCCCGAAAGCCGTCTGTGCACCGGCTGCCTGCGGTCGATCGATGAAATCGGCGCGTGGTCGCGGATGACACCCGAAGCGCGGCGCGAGGTCATGGCAGAGCTGCCATCACGCGCCGGCCGCATCACCAAAAGGCGCGGCGGTCGGGCGGCGCGGCTGAAGTAAGCCATTGACCCGCCCCTGCGCAGCGGGGACGCTTGACGCATGAAACGCTTGTTACTTTTGGCACTCGCCTGTTGCTTTTCGGCACCCGCTGTCGCGCAACCTGCGCCAAACGAGGCCACCACCCAGCTGGTCGCTCAGGTCAACGAAACCTTCTTTGATCAGCTCACCGCCGCGGATTTCGCCACAGAACGCGCATTTCTGTCACCCGAACTCTCCGCAATGCTCTCGGCCGAAGACTGGGCCGCGCTCCGGCAATCCGTGATCGACCGCACTGGCCCGACGCCACGCTTTCAGGCGCATCAACTGACCTACTACAGTCAGGACACCCTGCTGGCGGCAGTGGATTTTGTCGGCGAGACCCAATCGGGAGATTTCATCTGCGGTTACGCGCTCTGGAGCCTGCCGACCGCGGACAGAATCGGGTTGAGCCGACTGGAACAGAACATCGTCTCACCGGAAATCATGCGACAGCTTCCAGCAGCCGAGGCCGCCCAGACGTTGACGACCTGGCGCTGTCCGCAAGGCTTGATTGCTGCAATCCTGGGAATTGCGACGCAGGATTGATCAGTCAGGACCGCAACGCAGGGTTGACGGCCAGGGCGTCCAAAAAACTAGACAGATATCTGCAACTGTAGAATAATGACGCATGGCACATGTGACTGAACGCCCCGCGAAAGACAGCGGATTGCTTGCTGGTCTGGCAGAGATTGCCCTTGCCAGCACGGTGCCGGTTGTCATCGCGGATGCCGCCCTGCCCGATATGCCTTTGATCCTCGTGAATGATGCGTTCTGCGACATGACCGGGCGCGACCGGTCCGAGATGCTCGGGCAGAACTGCCGTTTTTTGCAACCTGCCACAGGTGCAGGGCCAGCTGTCGGCCGGATGCGCACCTTTCTTGAAGACACGACTGCCGTCGAAGGCAAATTCGTCCTGCCCAATGAACGCAGGGACGGCACCCGGTTCCTCAACCTGCTCTATCTGGCGAAATTCGGCCCCGTCGGACGGGCACCCTTCGTGCTTGGATCGCAGTTTGACATCACAACCCGCACAATCGGACAACTCACCGCCTATGGCGAAGAGTTGCACAAGAATATCGCCGATATGAATGCCATCATCTCAGGCGCAGGCTGGTGGGAGATCTCGCACCACGACGACCTTGCCGAAACGCTGGACTACATCGCCACCTACCGCCTGACCGAAGAGTAGTGGGCTAGTCTTTTCGCAACAATGTGCGCTTTGCATTGCCGTAGGCTGCATCGGTCAATACCGATACCTGTCCCAATTCGCGCAACTTCTCGGCACCCTCACGGGCTTTGCGGGCCCTGAAATCGACGATTACCCCGCCCGCGGGCGCAACCTGACGGTCAAAGTAGTCAAGATATGTATCCACAGGATAGTGAAAGCCGCATGAAATAAAGCTGACCGCCAGATCGACTGGCGGATCGCGGAAAAGATCATCTGTCGCTGGGTTTCGCAGACGGATCGCACCCTCTTCGACGCCGTTGCTCAACAAGAAGCGGCGTGCAGTTGCAAGGTTGCTGTAGGCAGCACCCCGTTCCTTATAGCCAAAATGGCGATCTTCTGACTGCTCAAGGTCAATGAGCGTCAGTTCGCAACCGAACTCCCGCCACAGGAAATAGTCAAAAAGAGCATAACCGCAGCCGATATCAGAGGCCGACTTTGGTGCAAGGTTCTGCAAGGTCGGTAGAATTTCCTGAAACTCAAGCCAGATGATTGCCGCAGCACGGCGGATCAGCGTGTCACCCATTTGCGCGACCAGAGCCAGCGCTGGTGCGCTGTCGCCTTCGGTCCATGCCGCGACAACACGGCCCGGACGGCGCTGGTCACGGATAATCTCTGACCGTTGAAGGATGAGGTTCACAACATCGACTTCGGAAAACGCGGAAACATCCAGCGTTGCACAAACTGGTTCCGCAACCGCTTCAAGCATCTGTTCAAACGTAATCATACCTGTCCGTCCCTATCTGCGCGCACTGCGTAGGTGATCCTGTATCCAGGATCGAGTCTTGCGTATCGTCCGTCACTGC
>CAZOMZ010000177.1:0-4400 GCA_964581065.1 uncultured Loktanella sp.
GATCCCCGCCAGCGGGTTCTTGATCTCGTGGGCCAGCATCTCGGCCATGCCGATAGCGGATTTGGCGGCTTTACCTGATGAATTGTTGTGGGTCACGCGGCTTGCGATTTCGCGCGGGCTGATCATGACGATCATCTTGTCTCCGCTGCCCTGCAAAGGTGCAAACTGGATATTGCAAAGCAGCGGCGGACGCTCGCCGCTGCCCACATCAACGTCATTGACAAAAAGCGAGGTGCGGTTGGCCCTTGCGCGACCGAACGGCCCTTCCAGCGGGGCATCGATCATCACCTTCTCCCAAAAGCGCTGCCCTTCCAGTGCCTTGGCCGAGAGGTTGAGAAAGCTTTCGGCCGCCGGATTGCTCATCGTGATGATGTCGTCGCCGTCTATCATCAACGAAGGTACCGGCAATGACGCCCAGAGTGCAGCCCCAAAGATCATGCGGCGATCCTTTCCAGTAACGCTTCTGGCAAGGCTTGCAAAACAGCTTGGGGGTCATCCGCGGTCAGGATCGCTTTGCGCAGGGTCGGATTGGTGCCGGCTTCGTCCATGTACCAACCCAGATGCTTGCGCGCGACCTTCCGCCCCAATGCAACCCCGTAGAAGGACAGCATCGCTTCATAGTGGCCGCAGACCATCTCGGTCAGTGCCGCACCTTCGGGCACCTTGGGCCGCGACGTGCCATGCAAAGCTGCTGCGACTTCGGCAAGCATCCAGGGCCGCCCCTGCGCCCCGCGTCCGATCATGACACCATCCGCACCGGACTGCTGCAACGCCGCACGGGCTGTCGGAACGTCCAGAATATCGCCATTTGCGATGACCGGTATGCCGACGGCCTCTTTGACCCGCGCAATCGCACGCCAGTCGGCCTTGCCCTTGTAGAACTGACACCGTGTGCGTCCGTGGATTGTCACCATGCGAATGCCAGCCTCTTCGGCCCGTCGGGCAACGTCAGGGGCATTCAGCAGATCGTCATCCCACCCAAGCCGCGTCTTGAGGGTGACCGGAATCTTGACCGCCTGCACAACCGCCTCGATCAGGCTGAGCGCATGGTCAGGCGTTTTCAAGAGCGCCGATCCCGAATAACCGTTTGTCACCTTTTTTGCAGGGCACCCCATGTTGATGTCGATCAGTGCAGCGCCATTCGCTTCGATCATACGCGCGGCCTCGGCCATCCAATAGGCTTCGCGTCCGGCGATCTGCACAGCCGTGTTCGCCTGATCATAGCCAAGCTCGGCCCGTTCGCGGACGCCGGGCTTGGCCTGCACCATTTCCTGACTGGCGACCATCTCGCTGACAACCCATCCGGCCCCGAAAGAAGAGACAAGCTGGCGGAACGGCAGGTCGGTAATGCCTGCCAAAGGGGCAAGCGCCACGGGCGGTGACAGCCGCACCTGATCCAGCACCAAAACGTCGGAGCCCGATACCATTGAAGATTCGCGTTGTGCCAAAGGAGCGACCATTCGCCTACAGTCTATGCGTTTGCACTCAGATAGACCGGTGGGGCGAATTTCTCAACGAAACCAGTGGCAAAACATCCCGCAAAAGTGGCGTATGCCTATTTTTTGTGCATATGGGCTGGAAAACTGCCGAATTGCACAGGGCGGCCCAGAGCCCTACACCATGATTCATAGGAACGGAGCATCCATGTCGACAGTTGCAATCATCGTCGCAGCCGGCCGCGGCACCCGCGCAGGCGGCGACATTCCCAAGCAATGGCAGCCGCTCGCCGGCGCAACTGTCGCCGCTCATACGCTTGCGCGGTTCGCATCGCATCCCGCCATAGACCAGCTTGTTCTTGTCATCCACCCCGACGATCTGGAGACCGATCTTTGGCCGCGCAGCCCAGCGGCAACCGTTGTGACCGGTGGAGAGACGCGGGCAGCATCGGTGCAGGCCGGACTGGCGGCTGTGGACGACACAGCAATACGGGTGCTGATCCATGATGCCGCCCGGCCTCTGGTCTCGGACGCCATGATCGACAGGGTTCTCGCGGCGCTCGAAACCCATGACGGCGCCGCACCGGCAGTGGCCGTAACGGATACACTCTGGCAAGGCGCGCACGGCAAGGTTGGCGGCGTGCAGGACCGGAGCGGCCTTTACCGCGCGCAAACACCACAAGGTTTCCGTCTGGCCCCCTTACTTGCAGCACATGCTGCGGCTACCGGGGATGAAACGGATGATGTTGCCGTTGCCCGCGCAGCGGGGCTGGACGTCGCCATCGTGGCGGGCGATGAAGACAATATCAAAATCACGACGCCCGCAGATTTTGCGCGGGCCGAGCGGCTGATCGGACAGAAGATGGATATACGTGTCGGCAATGGATATGACGTGCACCGTTTCGGCGAGGGTGATCACGTCTGGCTTTGCGGCGTACACGTGCCGCACAGCCGCAGCCTTCAGGGCCATTCGGATGCTGACGTCGGCATGCATGCCGTCACGGATGCGATCTATGGCGCGCTGGGCATGGGAGATATCGGCCAGCACTTCCCCCCGTCTGATCCACAATGGAAAGGCGCTGCCAGCCACATCTTTCTGGAACATGCCGTCGCTCTGGCCAGCGAGCACGGCTATGCCATCAGCAATATCGACTGCACACTTGTCTGCGAATATCCCAAGATCGGCCCGCATCAGGATGCGATGAAGGCGGTGATGGGGGCCTATATGAAACTCGACAGCAGCCGGATCAGCGTCAAGGCCACGACCTCCGAGCGGCTTGGCTTTACCGGACGCGAAGAAGGCATTGCGGCCATTGCCACCGCCACCTTGGTAAAGCCATGACACATCTGATCGCCACTTTCTTTTACAGCGGTCACCTGCGCCCTGCCCCGGGCACATGGGGCACGCTGGCGGCACTTCCTGCGGCATGGCTGATCTACGTGCTGACCGGCCCTTGGGGCCTCGTGGTGGGTGTCGTGGCGTCCTACGTGCTGGGCCTCTGGGCCACGGCAGAGGAGACGCGCGGCAAGGACAACCATGATCCTTCCGAGATTGTCATCGATGAGGTCTGCGGCATGTGGATCGCCCTGCTCCCCGTTGCGTTCGGGGCAACACGGGCCGACGTTGCCATCACCGATTTGTGGCCCGGCTGGGTTGCAGCATTCCTGTTGTTCAGGCTTTTTGACATCACCAAATGGGGGCCTGTCGGTTGGGCCGACCGCAAACACGGGCCGACTGGCGTGATGCTCGATGATGTTTTTGCGGGCATCATGGCTGCAATCGGGGTGATGGGTCTCGCGTGGATCGCCCACATCGGCTTTATCAACAATGTGACCCCCGCATGAACGCAGAGCGCCTTCTGCACGAAGCCAAGACGCGCGGCGTGATGATCGCCACCGCCGAAAGCTGCACCGGAGGCATGGTGTCCGCCGCGATCACCGACATTGCAGGCAGCTCAGCCGTCTTCGACCGCGGCTTTGTCACCTATACCAATGCTGCCAAAGCCGCGCTGCTGGGCGTGCATGAGACAACACTGCAAGACCATGGCGCAGTCTCGGAAGAGGTCGCAGCGCAAATGGCCGAGGGTGCACTGGCGGCCTCAAAGGCAGATCTCGCCGTATCGGTGACCGGTATCGCGGGGCCCGGCGGATCAGACCACAAGCCCGAAGGCCGCGTCTGTTTCGGCATCGCGTCAAAGCATGGCACACACACTGAAACCGTCGAATTCGGCGCCTTGGGACGCGCGCAGGTGCGCACAGCAGCCTGCCATCACGCACTGGGACTGCTCCTGACGCACGCCCTTCAGTTTTCGCCTAAATCTTAACCGAACGGCTGCATGGCTGCATTATTTATGTGCAGTTATTGCAATGCCTGCCGCTTGAGCAATGAGATTTGCAATTGCCCGTTTTAACAGCAGCCCGAATCCGCCCTTAACCACGCCAAGAAAAATCCTACGCGAAAGGAAGGGACTATGAACGGAGCGGATACCGCGTGGATCATTGTGGCCACGGCGCTTGTGCTTTTCATGACATTGCCGGGACTGGCACTGTTTTACGGCGGGCTGGTGCGCGCACGCAACGTGCTGAGCGTCTTCATGCACTGCTATGCAATTGCCTGCCTGATGAGCATCCTCTGGTTTGCCGTCGGCTATTCCATCGCCTTCGGGTCGGGCACCTCGGGGTTCTGGGGCGGTCTGGACAAGATGTTCCTTGCCGGCATCACGGCGGACACGCTGTCGGGCACATTGCCCGAGGAGCTGTTCTTTGCCTTTCAGATGACCTTTGCGATCATCACCCCTGCCCTGATTGTCGGCGCCTATGTCGAACGGATCGGCTTTGGCTTTGTGCTGCTTTTCTCTGCGCTCTGGATGCTGCTGTGCTACGCACCGGTGGTGCATTGGGTCTGGGGCGGCGGCATGCTGGCCGATGGCGGCATCTTCGGCGACACCGGCGTGCGTGACTTTG
>CAZOMZ010000178.1:0-4379 GCA_964581065.1 uncultured Loktanella sp.
CGTCCGGGCGACAGGCTTTGCGTAAAGGCCGCCGAGATCACGAGCGGCCAGCGCTTGCCCTCAGGCTCGACCCCCGAGACCGAAACCGGATCACAAAGCGCAAAACAGCACCCGTCCCCCGGCGCCGTCACATCCACCCAGGTCAGCGCGTCGGATGCCGCAAGAAAGGCCAGATCACCCCGCAGGCGGCGCGCCTTGGGCAGGAAGGACACCATCGGCACGACCTGCCCCAGCGACAGAAAGGCCAAGGCGGGGCCGTCGCGCGGCACCCGACCGGCGCGAATGAGGTCGGCAATGATCGAAACTGCCAGATGCGCGCCGGATGAATGTCCGACAACCAGCACTTCATCCACGTCTTCCGCGAGTGCCTTGGCAATCTGGTCACCAAAGACGGCCATCCGGTCCTCCAAAGCGGGCGGATTGGCCCCTTTGAACTGCGCCGAAAAAGCGTAGTCATGCATCAGATAGTAGGCAAAGACCTTGTGATCGATGGATTTGAACCAGCGGATGATCACTGTCGCGACGATCCCGAAGATGAACCACCGGATCAGAAACAAGAGCCAGCCCGCAATCGCGCTCTCGCTCAGACCGACGTAGTCAAACCCCTGCCCCAGCAATCGCGCAACGGCCCCACCCAGCAGCACCCCCGCAGCAACCGCAATCGCAAGCTGCCCCAACAGGAAGATCACGGGGTAAAGGGCCGCAATGACCGGTCCTTTGCGCATCCACATCAGACGCCGCAAGGCACCGCTGGTGATATAGACCCATGCCGTGCGGAAAAGCTGCAAATAGGTGCCCGGGATCGTCTGCGCCATGCTGTCGCGCACAATGTCGGACCAGACCAGCACGTCGATCTGCGCGGCCACCGTCTTGTCATCGATCTGCGCACCGACCACCCAGCGAAAGCTGTCTTCGGATTTGGCGGGGCGGATGCCAATCTCGTAGCCTGAGATTTCGGCCTGCGCGGTGCTTTCCTTACGGTAAAGCTCGCGGTAGCGGCGCGGATGAATCGGGTCGTAGCCGGGGATGTGGAACACCCGCCGCTTTCTGACCACTGTCTCCGCCTCGCCCATTGTCGCCTCGTGCCTGCCTGCCACGAAAGCCTAGCGGATAAATCCGGCGAGGATAAGGGATTAGCCGACCAGCGCGAGCGCAGGAAAAGTTTCGAGCAGCCAGAAACTGAAGGCGGCAAACTGGCCGGTGATCATCATCAGGCCCACAGTCCACAAAAGCAGGCCAGACGTGCGTTCAATCCGCGCCATGTGGCGTTTCATCCAGCCCATCAGTCCTTTCAGACGCGGGAAGAAAGCCGCAACCATCAGGAACGGAATTCCCAGACCAAATGCATAGGCCGCAAGCAGCGTCGCACCGCGCGAGACGTCAGCCTCGGAAGCTGCCAGCGACAGGATCGCGCCCAGGATCGGTCCAAGGCAGGGGGTCCAGCCAAAGGCAAAGGCAAGCCCCAACAGATAGGCCCCAAAGGCCGATCCGCCACGGTCGCCCGCATCGACCCGCATTTCGCGGTCCAGAAACCCGATGCGGAACACACCGATGAAATGCGCGCCCAGCACCATGATTAGCAGGCCTGCGCCGATCAGCATGGCATCCTGCCATTGCAGCAGCATCCGCCCGAGCGCCGAGAACGCCATGCCAAGCAGCAGGAACACCGTCGAAAGGCCCAGAACAAAAAAGACCGCCGCCATGAAAACGCGACGCCGCGCTGTCCGGGCTTCTTCCATCTCGCTGACGGACACACCGCCCATATAGGCCAGATAGGGCGGCACGACCGGTAAGACGCAAGGACTCAGGAACGACAGCACGCCCGCCGCCAGCGCGACAATCATCGCAGGCAACAGGGCCGCATCAAATATCAGGCTTGTGTCCAGCATCGGTGTCCTTCCTTGGACCTACCTAAGCGAGGTGCGGGCCAAGGTCACGTCCCAAGCTGTCACATCTTGGTGGACAAGATGAAACATCGCGCCTAACTCGGACGGTATGGAATTTGATGCGGAACTTGATGCCAAAGGGCTGCTTTGCCCCCTGCCCGTGCTGAAGGCGCGCAAGCGGCTGCAGGCATTGGTATCCGGTCAGGTTTTACGGATCGAGGCCGACGATCCAGCCGCGGTGATCGACATGCCGCACTTCTGTGCCGAGGCCGGACATCAGCTGGCCCTGAGCGAAGATCAGGGCGACACGCAGGTCTATTACATCCGCAAGGCCTGATCGAGGATCGCCTCAAAGCCGCTGTCACCCGCAAAGCCGAGCGCTTGGGCCAGTGTTGTGTCAAATAACGTCGGCCACGTGCCGACAATCGCTGCAATCCGCGCGTCGGGGGTCATGTCGATCAGGGATGCGACGTCATCTCCGGCCCGCATACGCAGCGCGGCAATCATCTCGGCCACCGTTACCCGCAGACCGGGCACATTGACGGCACCAAACGCAGGCCAGTCGTCGGCAGAGACCGACGGCGCGTGCCAGAGCGCCTTCACGGCCGCCTCGGGCGAGGCGACCCACATCGCAAGCGACGGATCGACGGGACAGATTGCCCGTTCACCCTTCAACGGTTCGCGGATGATTGACGACGCAAAAGACGACGCCGCGGCATTCGGTTTGCCCGGGCGGACGGTGACGGTCGGCAGGCGCAAAGTCCGCGCATCAACCCATCCGCGACGGCGGTAGTCGGCCATCACCAGCTCGGCCATGGCCTTGGTCACGCCGTAGGTATTCTGCGGCTGGATTTGCGTCGCTTCGGTCAGAGGTTCGTGCGGGCGGCCACCGTAGACAGCCAGTGACGAGGTGCCGATCAGGGGAATACCTTCGCCCACGGCCCGCGTGGCCGCAAGAACGGCATTGGTGCCGCCCAGATTGACCCGCATTGCGAGGTCATAATCCGCCTCGGCCTGCCCGCTGACAACGGCAGCAAGGTGATAGACGAGCACAACATCCTCGGGCATGGCCGCAGCCACTGCACCCGCGTCCGAGATATCGACGGCATGGAACGTGACACCTGACACGTCAGGGACCGGCGCACCGTCCCTGTCCCAGAGCTGGATTGCCGGACGCGTATGGCGACCGACCGGCAGACCGATCCCGTTTTCAGAGATCAAACGCGCGAGGGCTGCGCCTAAAAAGCCGCAGCCCCCTGTAATGACGACAGTGCCGGACATCAGCGCCCGATTGACCACCAGCCCTTGCGCTTGGGCTTGGGAGCCTCATCCGCGTTGGCCTGGCTATCGACTGTGTCCGCGGTCGGCTGTGCGGGTGCCGGTTCTTCGGCGGCCGCTTGTGCCGGCTCTGGCGCGGCTTCGGCAGCAGCTTCCGGAGCAGCTGGCGCTGCATCGGGTTCAGCCTTCTTGCGGCGGGTCCGCTTTGGCTTTGGGGCCTCCTGCGCGGCTGGTTCGGCAGCAGGCGCTGCATCCGCGACCGTGGTTTCTGCCTCGGCTGATGCAGCTTCGGTTGCCTCGGCCGGTTTCTTGCGGCGCGTCCGCTTTTTGGGCGCGGGTTTTTCGGCAGCTTCGGGCTCTGGGCTCGCCTCGACCTCAGCTTCAGCAACGGCCTGAGGCTCTGCATCCGCTCCGCCTTCGACCGCATCTTCAGACGTCACCGCAGGTTTCTTGCGGCGCGAACGGGTGCGCTTGGGCTTTTCGGCCTCCGCGTCATCTGCGACCGGAGCATCCGCCTGCGCTTCAGAGGCTTCAGTCGGCTGCGCCTCATCACTGGCGTCAGCGCCGTTTTCGCCCTCACCGTTCTGGCTCTGGCCCTCGCCATCACGATTGGCCCCGCCACGACGACGACGACGGCGGCGGCGCTTGCGCTTGGGCTTGTCATCTGTGTCGGCGGTTTCAGCGACCTCGGGCGTATCTTCATCGTCAGCATCGATGATGATGCCGGTATCGTCATCCTCATCCGCGTCAGCCATGACGACAGCGGTGGTCACAACCTGCGAGGGCTCTGGCACGACGCGTGTCGCCGTCTTGAACTTCTCGATCACATAATCAGGTGACACCAACGCCGGATCGCATTCGATCCGCACCGACATCCCATAGCGTGCCTCGATTTCCGCGATATGCTCGCGCTTGCCGTTCATCAGGAAGTTGGCAATCGAGATTGGTGCCTTGACGAGCACCTCTTTGCTGCGGCCACGCACGCCTTCTTCTTCCAGCGCGCGCAGGATCGAGAGGGCCACGTTGTCATCAGAGCGCAACAGGCCCGTGCCGTGGCAGTGCGAACACATCTGCGTTGTCGCTTCCAGCATGCCCGGGCGCAGGCGCTGGCGGGACATTTCCATCAGGCCAAAGCCAGAAATCCGGCCAACCTGAATGCGGGCACGGTCGGTTTTCAGACGGTCCTTGAAGCGCTTTTCAACCGCGTTGTTGTTC
>CAZOMZ010000179.1:0-4351 GCA_964581065.1 uncultured Loktanella sp.
GCGGCGCGCAGTTTCTCGGCATAGTAGCGCCAGTCCCAGGGTTCCAGCGGGCCGTCGAAACCTTCGGCATGCAGCATGCGTTCCAGCGCTTTCGCATCGCTTTCAGCCGCAGCCTTGGCTGGTTCCCAGACCTGCATCAGCAGATCACGCACAGCCTGCGGGGTGCCCGCCATTTCGGTCTCCAGCTTGAAATCTGCAAAAGTGTCATAGCCGAGCAGCTTGGCCCGCTCCTCGCGCAGTTTCAGGATTTCGGCGGCAATTGCGCGGTTGTCGGTCTTGCCGCCATTTGCGCCACGTGCGCCCCAAGCCTCATAGGCTTTCTGGCGCAGGTCACGGCGGGCCGAGAATTGCAGGAAGGGCACGATCAACGAGCGTGACAGGGTGACAACGGGACCGCCTGCTTTCTTTTCCTCGCCTGCCGCACGGGCAGTGGCGATGACGAAATCGGGCAGGCCCTCCATGTCATCCTCGGAGAGCGGCATGGACCAGTCCCGTTCGTCGGACAGCAGGTTCTGGGTGAATTCTGTGCCAAGGATCGACAGGCGCGATTTGACCTCGCGCAGGCGCGCGGCCTCGGCGCCTTCGAGCTGCGCACCAGAGCGGACAAATCCGCGTCGGGTCAGCATCAACACGCGCTTCTGCTCGTCTGTCAGGTCCAGAACGTCACGTTTCTCCCACACCGCCTCGACCCGCGCGAAGAGCGCCTTGTTCTCGGTGATCTCGGAGCCGTATGCGCTCAGCAGCGGCGCAAATTCGCGCTGAAGTTCCTCGCGGCGGGCATTACTGTCGGCACCGGCAACGTTGTAGAAAGCCCCGAGGACGCGGTTCAGGGTGTCTTCGGCGCGCTCCATCGCTTCGATCGTATTGGCGAATGTAGGCGCGTCCGCAGTGTCGGCAATCGCCGCGATGTTCGCGCGTGCTTCGGCGAGGGCGGCTTCGACCGCTGGGGGATAGTCATCGTCCGAGATCGCATCGAAAGGCGGCAGGCCGAAGGGCGTTGTCCAGTCGGACAGAAGCGGATTGGTCATGGCAGATCTCCTTTGTCAGCAAGCTAGGGGCGCTCTGGGCGATGCGCCACCACCCTCCTCATCATTTTGCCAAAAATACTCAAAATCCAGCGCATCAAGGCAGCGCGCCATCAGGCTTTTGCCCCACACACCGCGCAGTCGTCGCGGCGCTTCACCGCAATCGTCCGGCTTTGGGCATAGAGCGCGTCATAGATATGCAGCCGCCCGCGCAGTGCGTCGCCCGCGCCGGTGATCAGCTTGACCGTTTCCACCGCCATCATCGCCCCGATCACACCGGGCAGCGGGCCGATGACACCTGCTTCCGCGCAACTGGGCACAAGGCTCGGGTCCGGCGCTTGGGGGAACACGCAAGCATAGCACGGCGCGTCATTCGCCGGATCATAGACACTGATCTGCCCTTCCCATTGGGTAAGCGCCGCCGCGACCAGCGGTTTGCCCAAGCGGACAGCGGTGTCATTCACCAGATAGCGGGTGGCAAAATTGTCCGAGCCATCAAGGATGATATCGTATTCGGCAAAGAGGTCTGCGGCGATCCCCGCCTCCAGCCTGCGGTGATAGGGTCGCACATCCACAAAGGGGTTTTGCGCGCGCATCATCTCGGCCGCCGAATGGACTTTGGGCATGCCGATGTTGCGGTCCAGATGGATCACCTGCCGTTGCAGGTTGGCATTCTCGACGGTGTCGTCGTCGATCACACCGATGGTGCCGACACCTGCCGCCGCAAGATATTCCAGCGCAGGCGCGCCCAGCCCCCCTGCCCCGATCACCAACACCTTCGCCTCGCGCAGCGCTTTTTGACCGACCCCGCCAACCTCGCGCAGGATGATGTGGCGGGCATAGCGTTCGAGCTCGGTCTCGGTGAATTTTTCGGACCGCACGACTGGTTTGCCCGCGTCGGTGCCTTGGGCGCGCGACCTCAGGGCTGCGAGGAACCGCCGGTAGCCCCAGACCAGCACACCAAAGCCCAAGAGGATCGCCCAGAGCCGGATATCTCCACCCGTTGCCATGCGGAACGGATGGCCGTCAGGCAGCACCACATGGGCGATCATCACGGCAACGATCAGGATTGCCGTCATGTTCCAGCGCGCAGCCACGGGCATTTTCATCGCCCAGCCGATCAGCCAGATGGCTGCCACCATGCTGCCGACCATGATCATAGGCCGGTCGATCCAAATCCGCCGGCACTGCGGTCTGTGTCATCAAGGCTGGCGACAACGGCAAAAGCTGCCTGCACCACAGGGGCCACGACCATCTGCGCGATGCGCATGCCATGTGTCATTTCGAAATCCGCGTCACCAAGATTGATCACGATAATCCCGAGAGGGCCGCGATAATCGCTGTCGATGGTGCCGGGCGTGTTCACCAGCGTGATCCCGTGCTTCAGCGCAAGGCCAGAGCGCGGTCTGATCTGCACCTCGTATCCTGAGGGGATCGCCATGCGCAGGCCTGTGGGGATCAGGGCGCGTTGCATTGGCGCCAGCGTGATTGACGCGCGATCTTCAAGGTTTGCGCGCAGGTCCGCCCCTGCCGCGCCTGCGGTTTCATAGGATGGCAGGCCGAGCGATTGATCGGCCCAATCCTCCCAGAGAAAGTCTACCTTCACAGTCACCCAATCGCCTCGGCAATGCGGGCGGCCAGTTTGGCGGCGACGGCGGATTTGCTCATCCGATCCCATGTTTCGGACCCGTCGGCGGTGATCAGGGTCACGGCGTTCTCGGACCCGCCCATGATACCCGTCGCAGGTGAGACATCATTGGCAACAATCCAGTCGCACCCTTTCCGCGCCCGTTTGGCCGTTGCATGGGCGATGACGTCATCTGTCTCGGCGGCGAAGCCGATGACCAGCGCCGGACGTCCCTTTTTCATCTGGGATACTGTGGCAAGGATGTCGGGGTTCTCGGCGAAGTCGAGTTTCGGCAGGCCGCTGCCATCCTTCTTGATCTTGCTGGCACCCGCATTCGCCACGCGCCAGTCAGCGACGGCTGCGGCAAAGACGGCAGCATCAGCGGATTTGGCCGTTTCAACCGCTGTCAGCATGTCCTGCGCGGTCTGGACCCGCACAACATTGACGCCCTGCGGCGGCGGCACATCGGCGGGGCCGGTCACAAAAGTCACCTCTGCGCCCAGCGCGGCAAGGGCCGCAGCAATCGCCGTGCCCTGCGCACCTGAGGATCGGTTGGCGATGTATCGCACAGGATCAATCGGTTCATGAGTGGGACCGGATGTGACAAGGACATGCTTGCCAGTCAGCGGTCCATCGGCGAGGGCCGCATCGATGGCGGCGATAATCTCCGGCACTTCGGCCATGCGACCGGGGCCATATTCGCCGCAGGCCATATCGCCCTCATTCGGGCCGACAACCAGAATGCCGTCATCTTGCAGGGTTGTCAGATTCCGTCGGGTCGCAGGGTGATCCCACATACGCACGTTCATTGAAGGCGCGATCAGGACGCGCTTGTCAGTGGCCAAAAGCAGGGTCGCGGCCAGATCACCGGCAAGACCGCCCGCCATTTTCGCCATCAAATCGGCAGTGGCAGGAGCGACGACGATCAGGTCGGCAGCACGTGACAGCTCGATATGGCCCATCTCGGCCTCATCGGTCAGATCGAACAGGTCACGATAGACCTTCTGTGCTGCAAGTGCGGAGACACTGAGGGGGGTGACAAATTCCTCTGCTGCCTTGGTCAACACGGGCGTGACCTGCGCACCGCGCTCGCGCAGGCGTCGGATCAGGTCCAACGATTTGAAGGCGGCAATGCCGCCTCCGATAATCAGCAGAATATGTTTGCCAGCAGGCATGGGGCGTCTCCGGTCGGGTCTGCCTGACAGTAGGTTACTTCCGACCGGAAATTCAATGCGGGGGTTAGCGGAAGAACGCGCGCACCTCCGAGCTTTGCGCTTCAAGGCTGCGGCGCATCTTGTTGAAGGCTGCCGCTTCCAGCTGGCGCACGCGCTCTTTCGAGAGTCCCAGCTCTGTGCCGAGGCTTTCCAAAGTGCGCGGCTCGTCCCGCAATTTGCGTTCGCGGACAATGAACTGCTCGCGATCGTTCAGCGAGGTGAGTGCAGTCAAAAGCCACTGGCGCAGGGTATCATTGTCATGGTTGTTTTCGACGGTTTCTGCCGCCTGTGGGCCGTCATCTTCGAGCGCGTCAATCCATTCGCGGCCTTCATCCTCGACCGATTGGGTCGCGTTCAGAGAAAAGTCCGAGCCCGAAAGGCGGCCTTCCATCATTTCAACATCATGAAGCGGCACACCGACTTCGATCGCGATCAGTTCGCGCATTTCCTGCTGATCGATCGAGCGACCCTCGGCAGCGGCCTCA
>CAZOMZ010000180.1:0-4294 GCA_964581065.1 uncultured Loktanella sp.
GCGAACTCGCACACATCGGCGCAGGTCTGGCAGCAATCGGTTCCGGCGCAGCCGCTATCGGTGTTGGTACCGTTGCAGGCAACTACCTGGCTGGCGCTCTGCGCAACCCATCCGCTGCTGCCGGTCAGACAGCAACTCTGTTCATCGGTCTCGCATTTGCAGAAGCCCTGGGGATCTTCGCGTTCCTCGTGTCGCTGCTGCTGATGTTCGCAGTCTAAGAACACGACCCATATTCCTTACGGCTGACCGACGCGGGATTGTTCGCGTCGGTCGGTAAAATTCAAAGGTATTCGGGGGCCATCATGGCAACAGAAACACAAGAAGCCGCAGGAGTCTGTGTCGACGCAGGGGGTTCCGCCCTCGGCATGCCGCAGCTTTGCGCGGATTGGATGCCCAACCAGATCTTCTGGTTGCTGGTCACTCTGATCGCCATCTACTTTGTGATGTCACGCATCGCCCTCCCGCGCATCAGTGCGGTTCTGGCCGAGCGGTCTGGCACGATCACAAACGATATTGCCGCGGCCGAAGAGCTTAAGAACAAAGCTGCAGAAGCCGAGGACGCCTATAATCAGGCCCTGATCGACGCACGCGCCGAGGCGCAGAAGATCATCGCCGAGGCAAAAGCCGAAATTCAGGCCGAACTGGATGTTGAGCTGAAGAAAGCCGACGCCCAGATCGCCGCCAAAACAGCCGAAAGCGAAGCGGCAATTGCCGAAATTCGCGCCGGCGCCGTCAAGAGCGTGACCGCTGTCGCCAAGGACACCGCCAAGGAACTGGTTTCTGCGTTTGGTGGCTCTGCCGACGCCAAGGCCATTACCGCCGCGGTAACGTCACGGATGAAAGGGTAAGATATGAGACTGACACTCACAGCCCTTTTCGTCATGGCAGCCGGCCCCGCGCTGGCCGCCGGCGACAAACCGTTCTTCTCGCTCAAGAACACCGACTTTGTTGTTACGATTGCGTTCCTGATCTTCATCGGCATCCTGCTTTACTTCAAGGTCCCCGGCCTGATTGCTGGCATGCTGGACAAGCGTGCCGACAGCATCAAAGCCGAACTGGATGAAGCGCGGTCGCTGCGTGAAGAAGCTCAGGCGCTGCTGGCCTCCTACGAGCGCAAGCAGAAGGAAGTGCAGGAGCAGGCATCGCGTATCGTGGCCTCGGCCAAGGAAGAAGCGACAAACGCTGCTGCCGCTGCCAAAGACGATATCGCCAAGTCGATCACACGTCGTCTTGCCGCCGCGGAGGAGCAGATCGCAAGCGCCGAAGCCAACGCGGTCAAAGAAGTGCGCGACCAGGCGATCATTGTTGCTGTTGCTGCAGCCAAGGACGTGCTGGCCAAGCAGATGGATGCCAAGGCAGCCGGTTCGCTGATCGACGAGTCGATCGATATCGTCGGCGAAAAGCTGCACTGACAGGTCCCTGACCCGAATAAGAAACCCCGCCAGTCGATCTGACCGGCGGGGTTTTTCTTTTGCGGCCTACGTCTAGCGGCGGATTTCGTGTTCCAGACGCTTTTGTGCGAAAGCTTCGTTGCGTTCGGTCTTCTGCTGGTTGAAGAGCGCGCTTTCCACAAAGCTCAGGTGGGTTTCGATGGCAGCGCGCGCGCCTGCGGGGTCACGGTCCTGTAGGGACTGGTTGATGGCCCGATGCTGGTCAAGCAAAGCATCGCGGGTCATGCGTTGCTTGAACATGACCGTCCTGTTGTAGAAGACACCTTCGCGCAGAAGCTCGAACATGGACCGCATCATGTGCAGCATGATCATGTTGTGACTGGCTTCGATAATCGCGAGATGGAAATCTGCGTCCAGATGCGCCTCGTCCGACGGATTCCGTTTCTGGTGGGCGGCCTCCATCTTTTCGAAAATCGCGTTGATGACCTTCAGGTCGGTATCACTGGCCAGACGTGCCGCACGTTCGGCAGCAAGGCCCTCCATGTCGCGGCGGAAACTGATGTAGTCAAAGACGGCTTCGTCATGGGTGGCAAAAAGTGTGACCAATGCCGGTGAAAAGGCAGAGCCGAGAACTTCGGCCACATAGACGCCCGCGCCGGCCTTGGAGGTCAGCAAACCGCGATCCTGCAGGTCGGCCAATGCCTCGCGCAGGGATGGCCGCGACACCTGCATGCGTTCGCTCAACTCGCGTTCTGACGGCAGACGTTCGCCGGGGCGCAAGATGCCGCGCAGGATCAGTCCTTCGATCTGGCGCACCACACCATGCGAGAGTTTTTCTTGCTGGACCGGTTCGAATGGCATCTGGACCCCCTCCCTGATTGGTAAAAAGATATGACCAAGGGAAGGTTTTCACAACAGGAAAGGGGGCCGCCCTGCGGCGACCCCCTTTTTGTTCGAACCGGAAAGCCGGATCAGTTCGGTGTGATGATGATCTCGACGCGGCGGTTCATCTGGCGACCCGCTGCGTTCAGGTTTGACGCAATCGGTTGCGTTTCGCCTGCACCGATGGCGCGGACACGCGACGGCGCTACGCCACCGTTGATCAGAATGTTCGAGACCGCCATTGCGCGCCGCTCGGACAGGCCCTGGTTGAACGACGCATCACCGACGTTGTCGGTATGACCGATGACGTTCACGGTCGTATTCGGGAAGCGGTTGAGCGAGTTGGCAACGATGAAGAGCTCGTTCTGGGATACCGAAGATACCGCAGTGCTGCCGGTTGCAAAGAGCAGGTCCTGGCTCAGGACAACGACAAGGTTCTCGCCGTTGTTCGACACGCCCACATCGTTGCGCAGCTGGCGGCGCAGTTCTTCGGCCTGACGGTCAAGGTTGTTACCAATGGCGGCACCGGCGGTCGCGCCAAGAACGGCACCGGCCAGCGCGGCCTGATTGCGGCCGCGGCGGTCGTCGTCGCGGTTCAGGATCAGGCCGGTGACAGCGCCACCGATAGCGCCGACAACGGCACCTTGCTGGGCGTTCTGGGCTTGGTTCGGAGAGGTTGCGGGATCACAAGCCGCAACAAAGGTCAGCGATGCCGCAGCAAGCACCAGAGGAAATTTTTTCAAGGTCATGGTCATGGTTCCATATGTTGTCAGGCGGGGACAGCCGCCCTTTGGATGAATTGGTTATGCAGCACTCTGCACTGTTATCCAATAACGTCAGCAGGGCACCATTGGTTCCACGACCTAATGCGCATCAATCCGCGCAGACTCCCATGCCAGCATCGCGCGTTTGACCGGTAGACCCCAATGATATCCCCCCAACGCACCTGACTTGCGCAAGGCGCGGTGGCAGGGAATCAACCAGCTGACCGGGTTGCGCCCAACCGCTGTGCCGACGGCCCTGACTGCTTTGGGCCTGCCGATGGACTGTGCAATTTCCGAATAGGTCGTCACATGCCCCGACGGAATGCTGAGCAGCGCCTCCCAGACCTTCAGCTGAAAAGGTGCCCCGATCATGTGCAATTGCGTCTCGCCCGCCATGCCAAGCGCCGAGACGGCCCATGGATGTAAATGTGTCGGGTCCTCGACAAAACTTGCCTTGGGCCAGCGCGACTTGAGGTCTGCCATTGCGGGCTCGGGACCGGCTTCGGCCGCAAAGGCCAGGCCGCAAATCCCCCGATCCGTGCCCATCACCAGTGCAGGTCCAAAGGGGCTTTCGAACCACCCCCAATAGATTGTGAGGCCCTCACCATCGCGGGCGTAGTCACCGGGGCTCATCGCTTCCCAGCGCAGGAAAAGGTCATGCAACCGCCCGCTGCCGGACAGACCGACCGATTGCGCAGTCTCCAGCGTGGTGAAGCGCTCGCGCAGCAGGGTCTTGGCATGGCCCAGCATCAGGTATTGCTGGTAGCGTTTCGGAGACACCCCGACCCATGTGGAAAAGAGCCGCTGGAAATGCGCGGGGCTCATCTTCATCTCGGCGGCAAGATCCTGCAGTGACAAAGGCGTCTCGCCTGCCGCATCAATTGCGTCGATGGCGCGGCGGACAACGTGGTAATGATATGTTTCGTTCTGTTCCATAGGATCCAAACTAGGGATCGTCCCTCCGCGTTGCGACCCGAAAATTGCGCAACTGTTGCTTGCCCCCGCTGGGGTGGGAAGGCATACGGGAAGTCATGGTCAAACAGCTCGACTATCATACGATCCGCGAGATTTTCACGCGCTTTCAGACGGCCGAGGCCGAACCGAAGGGCGAGCTGGATCATGTCAACGCCTATACGCTGGTCGTGGCGGTCGCGCTCTCGGCTCAGGCCACAGATGCGGGCGTGAACAAGGCGACGCGCGCATTGTTCAAGATTGCCGATACACCCCAAAAAATGCTCGACCTCGGGCGTGAGGGGC
>CAZOMZ010000181.1:0-4284 GCA_964581065.1 uncultured Loktanella sp.
AGGCCGAGAACAGGTTGCACGCGCAAAAGGCGATCATGCGGTATTGTCTGGGGGTTTAGGGGCGAGAGCATGGAACCTGATCCTCGGTCGCCGGTCTTTGACACCTTACTGGCATTAAACCCTTGGGCCCGCCCTTTCTGGAAAGAGCGGTTGGGCTTGTTGGATCAGGGGCGGTGGAACGTCAGTTATTTGAACCAGAGCGGCAACGCTGTCACGCGAGAAGTCCTTTTGCCGTTCTTTCGCGCACGCTCGGATGCGACATTGGCTCGTCTCGCAGCGGGGAGGGTACCTGACTGGAACCGGTCGATCTATGACGTAGTGGCCCCCTTGTTCGCAGACCGGACGTTTGTGGGCGCACAAATTGGCACGCCCATGATACCGACCAGTGATGGCGGCGCGTTGGTCAACAACAGCGAAGAGGTTGAAGGATACACCATCGGGCAATTCAAGGCCGACGTGTTGCTGCTCGCACAACCCGGGCTCTACGAAGTGAGACTGTCGGAAACCCTAGATCTGTCGAGTCTGTCTTTCGTTATCGGGCCACACATCTATGTGTCAGAATTCGAAGGTGTGATCGCGCATGAAACTCGTTTTGGGCCATTGTCAGCATTCGTATCATGCAGGTTTCATCGCTTTGATGCAGCGGGAGCCGAGTTCTTTGGAACAATTGATTTTGTCCCAAGTCGTTTTGCGGGAGATGCAAATTTTGAAGGTGTTTCATTTCACGGCGGCGCCAACTTCAGTGGAGTTTCTTTCGATGCCGCTGCAGATTTCTCCGGCGCAAAATTTGGCGACTGGACCGCATTTTCGGGAACATACTTTGCGCAGAAAGCGCAATTCGACAATGTGACATTTGAAGGTGTCACGGAATTTGATTCCGCGATATTCCGCGCTTCTGCTGACTTTACAGGTGCGACCAGTGCGCGCCCAATCGCAACTGCAGGCATAGAAGGTAGTGACGTGGCCGCAATGATCCGCAGTCTGAACTAGGTCGATTCAAGCAGTGACTTTGGGTGCGGTATCTTGCTTGACCACCGCCTTCAACAGCGCCCGCAACCCGCGATCCTTCGTCTTTTTCGCGGCTTTCTTCAGCGGCATCCATTTGCGCCGCCGAAGACCCGCTTCGGGGTAGTCTTTCACAGTCTTGCGCACGTCGATCTGGTAGACGCTGACGTGGCAGGGGATGCGCCGTCCGTCGTCATAGCGCTTTTCCGTCATATAGCCGCCGACGGGTGCCTTGCTGACCTTGCCTTTCAGCACGCCTGCCTCTTCCCAGGCTTCGGCTTTGGCGGTTTCGGCGTCCGTGCTGCCGTCCATCGGCCAGCCCTTTGGAATGATCCAGCGCCCGCGCGACGATTTCACCATCATCACTTCCGGCCCCTTATCACCGTCGCGCAAACAGAGCGCCCCGATCTGCAAAATCGCAGTCGGTTCGGCGACCAAGGCGCGTGGCCCGGTCCAGAAGGAACGGTCAACAGAAGTCATTATGCCTGCCAATATACTCTTATTATTGACAAAACGTAACATATCCACAGGTGCTGTGCAAACCGGCTTATGTGCCGCGCGGTTTTGCGCGCAAGGTGGGGTCTGCCTGCGTTGGGTCCTCGGGCCAGGGATGACGTGGATATCGCCCGCGCATATCGCGCCGGACGTCGGCATAGGACGTTGCCCAGAAGCCCACGATGTCCTGAGTGACCTGCACCGGCTTCTGGCCCGGCGAGAGCAGCGTGATCCGCAAAGGCGTGCCGCCGATCATCGGATGGGTCGTGACACCGAACATTTCCTGCAGGCGCAATGTGATCTCGGGTGCCTCGCCAGAGTAATCAATCGGTATCTTGCGCCCCAAGGGTGTTTCAAAATGCGCCGGGGCCGCGCGGTCCAGCTGCTGCATCTGGTCCCAGTCCAGCATCGCGCGCAGGGCGGGCAGAATGTCGAATGATTTCAACGCATCAGCGGTGCGGACACCACCCAGATGCGGGGCCAGCCAGTCCTCCAGCCCGGCTATCAGACTGTCGTCATCCATTGCGGGCAACCTGTCCACAAGGGCCACGCGGGCGCGGAAGCGGCGCGCCGCATCGGTCCACGGCAGTCCCAGCTGGCGCACCCCATCCAGCATCGCGGCAGACACTGCGTCGTCGGGCGCATCACTCCACACACGGTCGTCCAACACAATCGCGCCAAAGCGTTCCTGTTTGCGCGCCAAGACACGGCGGTCGCGTTTGGACCATTCGCAGACATCCACCCATGCAATCTGATCGGCATAAAGCGCCCGCAGATCGGCCTCGGTGATCGCTACGGCCTGCCGGATTTTTGCCTCGCGGGTGTCGCCATCCAGATCGGTCACGACCAGCAGTCGCTCGCCCGCAAGTGGATCGTCAGGGGCAAGATAGGCGCCCTTGCCGCCTGAAAGGATGTAGCGCGGATCGCTTCCCTTGCGCCGCAGTCCCACGCGGTCGGGATAGGCGAGGGCGGCCATCTGGCCGAGGCTCAGGTTCTCTTTCTGCCCCAGCCCTTTGGACAGGCGCGAAACCTCTCCTTTGATCTGTGAAAGGGCCGGATGGTTGACCATGCCGGGCCCGTCATAGCGGCCCTTCAGGGCCGCAATCCGCAGGCTCAGGTCCACCGGTGCGCCGCGCAGCGGATCGCGCGCAGCCAGTAGCGCGGCCAGCGGGGCGGCCTGCATGCCTGCCACCTGCAACATATGTGCCAGACGGGGATGCAAGGGCAGCGCGGCCAGCGCGCGTCCGTGCGCTGTGATACGGTTCCCGGCGTCCAGCGCGCCCACCCCCCGCAACAGCGCCCGAGCTTCGGCCAATGCACCTTCGGGCGGCGGGGTCAGAAAGGCCAGATCGTCGCTCCCCCAGATCGCCAGTTCCAGCGCGAGACCGGCAAGGTCGGCGGCCTCGATCTCGGCAGGGGGAAAGGCGGGCAGGGCGCCATGGGCACCAGCCGTCCACAGACGGTAGGCTGTGCCCTCGGCCACACGGCCAGCACGGCCCGCGCGCTGGGTGGCCTCGGCCTTGCTGACGGGTTCGGTGACAAGGCGCGACATGCCGGATGCGGGATCAAACCGCGCCCTGCGCGCACGTCCCGCATCGACGACAACGCGGATGTCCTCGATGGTGAGCGAGGTTTCAGCAATGGATGTGGCCAGCACAACCTTGCGGCCCGTCTGTTCCGGCGCAATCGCCTTGCGCTGTTCGGCAAAGGGCATCGCGCCATAAAGCGGGCGGATGACACAGTCCTTGGGCAAGCGCCCCTCAAGCAAACCCGCGGTGCGCTTGATTTCGCCCTCGCCGGGCAGAA
This sequence comes from uncultured Loktanella sp., assembly GCA_964581065.1. Lineage (GTDB taxonomy): Bacteria > Pseudomonadota > Alphaproteobacteria > Rhodobacterales > Rhodobacteraceae > Yoonia. Next base: position 3,307 of record CAZOMZ010000181.1, read on the forward strand.
AGACCAGCACGCCACCTTCCGTTTCCCTTACCACCTGCAAAACCAGCTCGGCGGTTGCATCAGGTAGGCGCGCGTCTTTGGACAGCGCCTTGTTCAGATATCGGGTCTCGACAGGAAAGCTGCGCCCTTCGCACGTAATGACAGGCGCGTTGTCCAGCATCTCGGCCACGGGGGCTGCATCCAAGGTTGCCGACATCACCAGCAAGAGCAGGTCAGGCCGCAGCGCGCCGCGCACCTCCCATGCCAGCGCAAGCCCCAGATCAGCGTTGAGCGAGCGTTCGTGGAATTCGTCGAAGATCACCGCGCCGATGCCTGCGAGCTCAGGGTCCGATTGCAGCATGCGCGTCAGGATGCCTTCGGTCACCACCTCGATCCGGCGGCCCGCTTTGCTGTCGCCGCGCATCCGGTAGCCGACCGTGCCGCCCACATCCTCGCTCAGACCTTGCGCCAGCCGCTCGGCTGCGGCACGGGCCGCCAGACGGCGGGGTTCCAGCATGATGATCTTCTGATCTGTCAGCCCCGCATCCAGCATCGCCAGCGGCACACGGGTTGTCTTGCCTGCCCCCGGCGGGGCTTGCAGCACTGCGCGGCCATGGGCGCGCAGGGCGGCCATCAGGTCGGGCAGGACGGGATCAATGGGCAAGGCGGTCATGGCGCAGCTTTGCCACAGACCCGCACAAAGAAAAACCCGCCTGCATCACAGACGGGTTTCAACTCCGGTCAGGAAGGATCGCTTAGGCGGCAGTTGCCTTGAGGATCTCTTTCTTCACTTTCAGCGCGTCGGCGGAAAGTTCAGCGTCCTTTGCTTTCGCCATGAACGCATCCAGACCACCGCGGTGATCTACAGTGCGCAGCGCAGCGCTGGAGACTTTGAATTTGAAAGTGCGGCCAAGAACGTCAGACTGCAGGGACACGTCCTGCAGGTTTGGCAGAAAACGGCGGCGGGTACGGTTTTTGGCGTGGCTGACATTGTTGCCA
>CAZOMZ010000182.1:0-4271 GCA_964581065.1 uncultured Loktanella sp.
CCCGCCGCGAGAACTGGAAAGGTCCGCGCAAGACGATCTATGCCTCCGGTGCGCTTTACAAATACGCGCAACTGGTCGGCGGCGCGCGTCTGGGCGCGGTGACCCATCCGGGCGCCAAGGCCGAAGAGCACATCTACATGGATCTCTGAGGCGGATGATCCGCGCCACGCTTGCTCTTGTGTCCATGTCGGTGCTGTCAGCCTGTATGCTGGTGGCGCCCGACAGGGCGACCACCTTTGCCAGTGGTGAGATCTTGTTGCAGGCACCACCCGGGTATTGCGTGGACAATGTCACCAGCAGCCCCGCGCGCGACTTTGCGGTGCTTGCCCCTTGCGCCTCGCTGGGTGTCGAAGCCCCCGCACCGGACGTGGTAGGGCTCGTGACCGTGCTGGCCGGTGCCGAAGGCAGTGGCGTGATGGCGGTCGATGAAATCGCCCTGCGCGACTTCCTCATCACCGACAGCGGCAAGGCACTGCTCAGCCAGTCAGGCAACGCGGGCGATATCCGCGTGTTGTCGACACAGGCCTTCAACGATCAGGTCATGGTGCATTTCACGGATGCCGGAGAACCGCCCCTTGCGGGACTGCAGAACGAGGAATGGCGTGCCTTCCGCGATGTGGGCGGGCGGCTTGTCACCGTCGGTGTGCGCGGTCTGGCCGTGGCACCTTTGCAGGACGGCCCCGGCGCGAGCCTGCTGAAACTGGTCATCGCGGGCATCAGGACTGCCGGTGACGCGCCTGCAAGCTGACCCTTCAAAAACCCGCACCTGCCTGCCAGACTGCCGCCCGAGATCAAGACAAGGACGCCCATGCTTTTTCCGCCGCACGGCCTGATCGGACGCTTCCTGCACCGCCGCTCGCTGGCGCGCTGGCGTGCGGCCACGCGGGCTGTGGCAGAAACCAAACCCTCTGATCTTGACGTGCAGGTGCAATACGCCAAACGCACCGCAAGGCGCATCCGCGACTTCAACGCCGAGGCCGCGGCCAAACTTGCCCTGCCCCGCCCCGGCACCACAACCTTCCCAAGGCCTGCCGGCACCGACTGGTCATGGCGGCCAAAACCCTGGCGGATCGCCTGCCCCGAACTCGGGCTGGCCCCCGCATTGCCCAAAGACAGCATCACCAACGAACTGGTGATCTTCCACGACTGCAAATCGCGCGAGATCAGCCTGCGCCAACAACGCAATATGCGTGATATTGATCTTTCACCCTACGGAGTTTCGTTAGAAGTATTTCATTTTGATGGCAGTTACCTCTCGCTTGTGATCGAGGTGCCCGCCAGCTCCTGCGAGGGTCTCAAGAAAAACCACCTGATCCGGCTGGCGACCCTGATCGAACGCGAGCGCCCGACGCGCATCTATGCCCGGCTGAACGTCAAGCACGGGCCGAACACCGAACAGATCCTGCTCACCCTGCCGGACGACGAAGACGCCATGGTCGAATTCGACCTCGCCTATAGCCAGTTGAACGAAGCACGGGCCGAGCGCATGTGGATTGACCTGATGATCGAGGACCCCGCCATGAACCGGATCACCTTCCGCGACCTCAACCTCTCGCGCTATCCGCGCGCCGATCTGTAAAGGGATGCCGATGAAAATCATCAACGCAGAACTCCGCGCGGGCATCTGGACGGGCGAGCTGGTCGATGGCAGCGCAGATGACATCCGGGTGAGCCACGAGGGCCGCAAACTCGAAGGCGTCACCCTTACCCCCCTGCCTGACCGAAACAGCACGCAAATCCGCGTGCCGGTCCCTGCGGAACTGATCAGCGACGGCGTGCAGACCTTCGTGGTGCAGGACCCTGACGGGCGCAGGCTCACATCCTTTGCGATCCTCGCGGGTGATGTTCTGGCCCACGACCTGCGGGCCGAGATCGACCTGCTGCGCGCCGAACTCGACATGCTGAAATCGGCCTTCCGCAAACACTGCGCAGAAAGCTGACGCTTACGTTCCAAGGCAGCATCTGGATGTCAGATGTGATCGCCGATCAACTGATTGTCAGACCGACAACCATCCGGTCCTTTCCCCCGTAGAGAATGCATTCTCAGGGACAATGAAAGGATTTCCTATGAACCGCCGCTTTGCACTGAAATCGACATTCCTCGCCGCTGGCGTCGCCTTGGCCGCTGCCTGTGCCCCAATGATGGAAAGCGAGCCCGATATCGTCGATATCGCCGCCTCCAACGACAGCTTCAGCACGCTGGTCGCCGCTGTGACCGCCGCCGGTCTGGTAGATACCCTCAAGGGCGACGGCCCCTTCACTGTCTTCGCACCGACAAATGACGCCGTCGCTGCCCTGCCCGCCGGCACGGTTGAATCGCTGCTGCTGCCCGAAAACAAGGACCAGCTCGTTGCGATCCTGACCTATCACGTTGTGCCCGGTGCGGTGACATCCGACCAGCTGGCCGGTCAGCACCTTGATGTGGCAACCGTCAACGGTGCCGAAGTCCGCGTGAATGGCTCGAACGGCGTCAAGGTCAACAACGCGACCGTGACAACCGCCGATATCATGGCGTCGAACGGCGTGATCCACGTCATCGACACTGTCTTGCTGCCCTAATCTTCTTTCGGCAGCTGCGGCCCCGCAAACCTCGTTCCCCATTTGATGCGCGGGGCCGCCTCTTTACGCCAAAGGCAAGATCACTCACACTCACACATCTGACCCTATTGCGGAGACGCCCATGTCAGGTGAACGTGATCTTGCCACCCTTCTGCAGACGCTGACCGCCAAACTGCACCCCGACACCTATGTTTTTGCCACGCTTGACACAGTGCCCGCAGGCATCACCCCGCGCATGGTTTTTATCGAGGATGAAGGCACGACACTGATCTGCACCCGCGCTCAGGCCGAGGCCGCCGGTATCGCCTTCGACTTCCCCTGCCGCATGATCACGCTGAACGTCCACTCCGCGCTCGAGGCTGTGGGTTTCATCGCCCATATCGCGACACAGCTTGCCGCCAAAGGCATGGGTGTGAACCCCGTGGCGGGGTATTTCCATGATCATCTCTTTATCCCCGAGGGCCGCGAAGAGGATGCGCTGGCCGTCATCCGCGCCATCGCGCATCAGGCCCAAGCCAACCCATGATCGCCGACATTCACCCGATCCTTGACCGCTCCCAGACCTTTCCCGCCGAGGTGCGCAATGCCGGTCAGTTTACCTTGGGCACAGGCACACAGGCGGCGGCGGATGTCGTGCTGGAACAGGGCTGGTCGCTCTATTGTCTCGACATCGCCAATGACTGCGCTGTCTTTGTCGAACTCCCGCCCGAGGTCGATCTGGCCGCAGCCCCCTTTGCCTATGCCGCGCAATTCGCGCAGGCCACACGCGCCGCGATCGTCCCGCTCGACGCGCTGCCAGCACTGGCCGATCAGATCCCACAACCCGCCAACGTCGCCCTGCTGATGTCCACGGGGCGCTGCGGCTCCACCCTCGCCTCGCGCATCTTCGCACAGATCCCCGGCGTCTGGAGTCTCTCTGAACCCGACTGGCTCACCAACCTCGCGTTTGCCCGCTTCGATCTGGCGCCAGAGCGGCGGGACATGCTGATCAAAACCTGCACCGCACTCACCTGCCGCCCGCCAAATCCTGATCAGGTGCAAACTGTCGTCCTCAAACCCCGCAGCGAGATGCTCGTGCAGGCCGCCGCCTATGTGAATGCATTGCCAGAGGCGCGGGCGGTTTTTCTCTACCGCGACTGCTACGGCTATGTGAATTCCCTCTACCGCTTTGCCCAGCGCGTGCAGGGTGTCAAAGACCCCGCCCCCGGCAGCCCCGCGTGGGAAGTCGGCCGCCAATTGTCCACCATCAATGCCCCACCAACGCTATTGGCCGATTACTTTCGCGCGGACGAGGATATTCAGCTACTTGATATGATGGTGCTCGGCTGGTCACTGCGCATGGGGGCCTATCTACAGGCCGCCGGAGGTGGAATGCGGGTCGCTCCGATCCACTACAAAGACCTGAATACCGACAGGGAGGGCCAGACGCGCGTCCTTCTGGAAAGCTGCGGCATTGATGCGGCACATCTGGACGCCGCCATGATAGCCTTCGACCGCGACGCCCATTCCGGCAGCGCGGGCGAGAACACGGTGGCCGCGACCCCGATCTCGGATGCGCAACGCGACAGGATCGCGGCACTGCTAGAGCGTTGGGGGTTGCCGGATTACGTCAGCGAAAGGCTCGATCCACTCAGCGCCTAACTGTCCCGCGCCGGATCGTCAGGATTGCTGGAAAACAGCGCGATCTTGTTGCCCTGCGGGTCACGCAGGTA
>CAZOMZ010000183.1:0-4265 GCA_964581065.1 uncultured Loktanella sp.
AAAATCTGGCAGGCGATCGAGGTGCGGCGCTAGACCTCGTTTGTGAAGGCGAGGCGGAAACTGACCGCCTCGGCCACATGCGCCTTGCGCACCGCGTCCTCACCCGCGAGATCGGCGATGGTGCGGGCCACGCGCAGCACGCGATGATAGCCCCGCGCCGAGAGCCCGAACCGCTCGGCCACTTTCACCAGAAGCGCACGACCCTCCGCGTCCGGTCGCGCAAAACGGTCCAGCATCTCGCCCGAGAGATCGGCATTGGCATTGAGACCACCCGCATCGGCCAACCGCCCGCGCTGGACAGCACGGGCTGAGGCCACAGTGGCGGCGATCTCTGCCGATGAGGCTCCGCCTTCAGCCAGATCGAGGTCGCTATAGGCCACGGGCGGCACTTCAACCCGCAAATCGAAGCGGTCCATCAGTGGCCCCGAAATACGTCCCATATAGTCCGCCCCGCATTGCGGTGCCCGTGTGCAGGCACGCGCCGGTTCCGCCAGATAGCCGCATTTGCAGGGATTGGCCGCCGCCACCAGCATGAACCGGCAAGGATAGCGCACATGGGCATTGGCCCGCGCGACCACCACCTCGCCGGTTTCTATCGGTTGCCGCAGTGTCTCGAGCACGGTGCGGCCGAATTCGGGAAATTCGTCCATGAAGAGGACCCCGTTGTGCGCAAGGCTGATCTCGCCCGGTTTTGCCCCGCGTCCGCCGCCCACAATTGCCGCCATAGAGGCCGTGTGATGCGGCTCGCGGAAGGGCCGCGCGCGGCTGATCCCGCCTTCATCCAGCAGTCCCGCCAGTGAATGGATCATCGAGGTTTCCAGCGCCTCGCGCGGGCTGAGCGGTGGCAGAATGCCCGGAAGCCGCGCCGCAAGCATGGACTTGCCCGACCCCGGAGAGCCGACCAGCAAAAGGTGATGCCGCCCCGCCGCCGCAATCTGCAACGCCCTTTTCGCGCGTTCCTGTCCTTTGACGTCGCTCAGATCGACGCGTGACGGTGCAAGCCGTGCCTCGCCGGGGCGTGCGGGTGGCAGAACGGATTTACCGGTGAAATGCTGGACGGTTTCGGCAAGGGTGCGCGGCGCAATGACCTTGACGGCATCGACCCATGCCGCCTCTGCGCCACAGCCTGCAGGACAAAGCAGGGTCCGTTCGTCTTCGGCAGCGGCCATCGCGGCAGGCAGTGCCCCGATCACCGGTACAAGGCTGCCATCCAGCGAAAGTTCGCCCAATGCTACCGTCTGTTCGGCCATCTCCTGCGGCACGATGTCGAGTGCTGCCAGCAGCGCCAGCGCGATCGGCAGGTCGAAATGCGAGCCTTCCTTGGGCAGGTCCGCGGGCGACAGGTTCACGGTGATCCGTTTCGAAGGCAGCGCAATCGCCATCCCGTTGAGGGCCGAGCGCACCCGTTCGCGTGCCTCAGACACTGCCTTGTCGGGCAGGCCGACGATAGCGAAAGCCGGAATGCCTGCCGAAATCGCGCATTGCACTTCGACCAGACGGGCGTCCACCCCTTCGAATGCGACCGTATAGGCCCGAGCAACCACTGTGACATCTCCCCACAATGGTTAACGGTTACGCGGCGGTGGTTGATGAATGGTTAACGTCTGGGCGCGGGCCAGGGGGTCCGGTCAAGTGGCATATCATAGACCGCGAGTTCTGTGTCCTCGGAGAGACCTTCCTCGCGCCAACGGGTGAAGGCCGGAAGTGCCGTGATGGCTGCCGCATAGGCTGCGACGGGCGCGGACATGGGCAAAGCATAGGTCAGCAGGCGCGTGGCGACGGGGGCGTAGAACGCATCGGCCAGCGTGAAGCCGCCATAAAGGAACGGCCCGCCAGAGCGCGCCAGCGCAGGCCCCCAGATCTCTTCGATGCGGGCGACGTCGTTCAATACGGCATCGGATGGTTCAAAACCGGACCAACCGTTGCGCAGGTTCATCGGGCAGGCCCCGCGCAATGCGGTAAAGCCCGCGTGCATTTCGGCGATGATGCTTTGCGCTTCGGCCCTCTCTTTAGGCGCGTTTGGCAGCAGTCCCTTGTCGGGGAAGGCCTCGGCCAGATGCCAAGCAATCGCCAGCGTGTCGGTCAGAAGGCCGCCGTCAGGTGTCACAACCGCAGGGACGGTGCCCGTGCCGCCGAAAGCGGCGACCTCGGCCTTGAAGCTGTCGGAATAGATCAGCGTTGATGTGACGCTGACCGGAATGTCGAAAGGCGCAAAGCACAGCCAGCCGCGCAGCGACCAGCTTGAATAGCTCTTTTGTCCGATAAGAAGCTTGTATGTCATAGGGCGAACCCTAGCCCGCAGAGGGCTCTGGCGGAAACGAAGAAAAGTGAGGCTGCCCATCACGGATTGTGATTGATCCGCCCCACCTGCCATGTGTTGCCGTCAAAGCGCAGGTCCGTGACCGACAGATTGTCGATGCGATGCCCGAAGGCCTCGTATCCGCCGATCCCCTTGGCGCGCTGCACCTGTGTGAGGATCGCACCGAAATGGGCAACGATGATCAGGTCCGCATAGCCCCGTGCCAGATAGCCATCCACCGCCGCCGAAACCCGCGCCCGCACCGCGTTCCAGCTTTCGCCCTTGGGCGGGGCGATGTCTCCGGGTGTTTCCCAATAGGCGCGGATCGTGGCGGGATCATCCGCTTCGACATCCGAGAAGGTTCGCAACTCCCAAGCGCCGAAATTGATCTCGCGCAGCGCCGGATCGTGGGGCAGGCGCTCGGCCCGTCCAAGTACATCGGCCGTCGCCACAGCCCGGCTCAGGTCGGATGATACGACTGGTGCATCGGGCAGATAGTCCCGCAGCCGCGCAATCGCGGCACGGTCCGACAGATCCGCCGGCACGTCCGACCAGCCCACCATGGCCTTGGCATGGGTCGGGCCGTGGCGCACCAGCCAGAGCCGCGTCACGGCCAGTTGCCTTTCAAGACCAGCGGCAGGCCCGCCATCACAGCGACCACCAGATCGGCCCGTGCGGCGATCCTCTGGTTCAACCGCCCCTGCGCGTTGCGAAACCGCCGCGCCAGCGCGTTCTCGGGCACGATGCCCTGTCCTGTTTCGTTCGAGACAATCACGACGGGCTGCTCGGCCACGGCAAGGGCGGCGAGAAAATCGGCCTCTGCCGCTTCAAGATCATGTTCGCCCAGCATCACATTCGTCAGCCACAAAGTCGCACAATCGATCAGTACCGGTGCGTCAACCGGAGCAGAGGCGAGCGCACCGGCGATGTCCAAGGGTTCCTCAATGGTCGTCCAGCCTGCACCGCGCGCCGCGCGATGGGCGGCAACCTTGGCTTGCATCTCGGCGTCAAAGACCTGCGATGTGGCAATATATGTGGGCTTTTCTGACACGCCCTGCACCAGCCCTTCGGCAAATGCCGATTTGCCGGAAGCGGCGCCACCTAGCACGAGGGAGAGTCGAGGCAATGACATATCGAACTTTTTTCTGATCCAGTTGCTTTACCGCTGCGTAACTAAATCAAACGAAGAAGTTAATGCACCGCTCGGCAATTGGGAGAATAAACATGGGCGTTACCGGATTTTCCGATCAAACCTTGTCTCGCACGGCGATGAAAGCAGAATTGCTCGACGCCGAGACAGAGCTGGCCCTTGCCTATGCCTGGCGTGACCAGCGTGACGAACAAGCCCTGCACCGCCTGATCACTGCCTATATGCGCCTCGCTATCTCGATGGCCTCCAAATTCAAGCGCTACGGTGCGCCGATGAACGACCTTATTCAGGAGGCCTCGGTTGGCCTGATGAAAGCGGCCGACAAGTTCGACCCCGACCGTGGCGTGCGGGTGTCGACCTATGCGGTCTGGGGGATCAAAGCCTCGATTCAGGACTACGTGATGCGTAACTGGTCGATGGTGCGTACCGGGTCGACGTCCTCCCAAAAGTCGCTGTTTTTCAACATGCGTCGTGTTCAGGCCCGGCTGGAGCGCGAAGCAGCTGCCGCTGGCGTGACCCTGGACCGCCACGAAATGCACCAGATGATCTCTACGGAAATTGGCGTTCCCTTGCATGACGTCGAAATGATGGAAGGCCGCCTGTCTGGATCCGATTATTCGTTGAATGCAACACAATCCGTCGACGAAGAAGGCCGGGAATGGATTGACGCGCTGGAAGACGAAAGCGCGCAAGCTGCTGAGCTGGTCGAAGAAGACCACGACAACGAACAGCTTCGCGAATGGCTGCTGATCGCAATGAACGCGCTGAATGAGCGGGAACGATTCATTGTGCGCGAACGGAAGTTGCGCGAAGATG
>CAZOMZ010000184.1:0-4260 GCA_964581065.1 uncultured Loktanella sp.
GCAGGAAATCGGCGAGATTTCGATGGGTCTGAAGGCCATTGCCAAGGAACTCAATATCCCTGTCATCGCCCTGTCGCAGCTCTCACGACAGGTGGAATCGCGCGATGACAAGCGCCCGCAGCTCTCGGATCTGCGCGAATCCGGCTCGATCGAGCAGGACGCCGACGTTGTCATGTTCGTCTATCGCGGCGAGTATTACATCGAGCGCGAAAAACCAGATGATGACAACCTTGAGGCTATTGCCGCCTGGCAGGACAAGATGTCCCGTGCCCATGGCAAGGCCGAAGTCATCGTCGGCAAACAGCGTCACGGCCCGATTGGCACTGTCGAACTGGCCTTTACCGCCGAGTTCACGCGCTTTGGCAACCTCGCCAAGGCTTGGCAGGGCGACGGGCAGGAATTCTAGGGCAGGCCCCTACTCTGCCGGTTCTTTCGGCTCTGGCTTCAGGAACGGATGCACGAATTGCCGCCAGTAGCCGCGTGGCACGTTGTCACCGACAACACCGTAGGCTTCGGGCCATTTGTCCTCGGGCAGGTGGTGGGTGCCGAACAGCCAGTCGTAGATCGGGAAGTGACTTGCGTAGTTGATATCGATCGCTTCGCGGTCGGACCCGTGGTGCCAATGATGGAAGCGCGGGGTGACAAGAAAGCGCTCCATAAATCCAAGCCGCCACCCGATGTTGGCGTGAATGAAGCTTGAGTAGAAATAGACGACCAGAAGATAGGCCTGAATCGCCTCGGGTTTGAAGCCAAGCGTGAACATGGGCACTGCCGTCAGACCGCGCAGGACAGCGATCTCGACAAAATGCATCCGTGCACCGGCCAGCCAGTCCATCTTTTTCGTTGAATGGTGGATCGCATGGAAACGCCACAGGACGGGAAAGGTGTGGAACGCCCTGTGCACCCAGTATTGCACAAAATCGGTGGCCATCATGATGATGATCACCTGCACGAAGAACGGCAGCGTGACGATGTAGATGCGGATATCGTCAAGCGGCACTTCGGCGTTCACGAAATTGGCGGGCGCCATTGTGAGAAAGCCGAGGATCTGCACCAGCATGGAACTGACCAGATAGTAGAACATGTCCTCCTGCCATTCATCGCGGAAGACAGTCTGTTCGCTGCGCGCCGGAAAGAACCGTTCGAGCGGCACAAAGAGAAAGCCGACGAGAAGGACGTTCACGATAAAATAGTCGAGACCGAAATAGAGGCTTTGCGAGACTTCTGTGCCGAGTTGCGGCTGGGTCGTGGCCATCAGCGATGCGGTCACCGAAATTGCCAGCGCCGCCCATCCCAGCGATTTGCGCACGCTCAGGATCAGGCTGAGAAGTGCAAGGGCATATCCCGCCAGCAGGACAAACCGCAGGAACGCAGTGACGATGCCGCTGTCGTGGATAAAGGCGATCTCGGGGTAGGAGAATGTTTCGGGAAACCAGCGTAACAGCACCAGAAGAAAGCCTGTCAGAGATGCCAGCAGCGCCAGTGTCCCCGACAGCCAACCGCTGCCAAAGGGGCGCTGGTCGCGGGGTGTCTCAAGTTGCGTGATCACCTTTTTAAGTATGTTCATTGTCGTCTCGTCGGTCGTTTCGCCAGACGGTAGCCGCGGCTGCCGAAAAGAAAAAGACGGATATGCGCGATCATGTGCCAGCCGTGGCCAAAAGGCTTGCCCCACGCCCCTGCCCCTGCCAAAAGACCTGCATGAGCACCGGACGCCTGATCATTGACCTTGATGCCGTTGTCGCCAACTGGCGCAACCTTGACGCGATGACCAACTGCAAAACAGCAGCAGTGGTCAAGGCAAACGCCTACGGGTTGGGCGCGGCCAACGTTGCCAAGGCGCTTTTCAAGGCGGGCGTGCGCCAGTTCTTTGTTGCCGTCGCCGAGGAAGCCGCCGTCATCCGCGAGGAACTGGGCCCACGTCCCGAGATCAACGTTTTTTCGGGCCATATGAAGGGTGACACGGATATCATCCGCGAATTGCGCCTGACGCCGATGATCAATTCGGTCGACCAGTTGACCCGCCACCTCGAAGCGCTGCCGGACCATCCTTTTGGCATCCAGCTTGATACCGGCATGAACCGGCTTGGTATGGAGATGAACGAATGGGCTGCGGTGGCCGAAGTGGCCTTGGCACAGCATCCGACCCTGGTGATGTCGCATCTGGCCTGCGCGGATGAACCGGACCATCCGATGAATGCCTATCAACTGGCGCAATTCCGCAAAATGACAGATGGCATCACAGTGCCAAGGTCACTAGCGGCAACGGGCGGCATCCTATTGGGACCGGACTATCACTTTGATCTGACCCGCCCGGGCATCGGCCTTTATGGTGGTCTGCCTTTCGCTGATGCGCAGCCTGTCGTGGAACTCGACCTGCCCGTCGTGCAAGTCCGCAGCGTAGCCGAGGGCGAGGTTGTGGGCTACGGCAACTCCTGGCAGGCCCAACGACACTCGCGGATTGCCACGGTCTCGGGCGGCTACGCCGACGGGATCATGCGGATGCTCTCGGATCGTGCGACGCTTTATGCGGGCGACGTGCCTTGCAAGCTGGTGGGCCGTGTCTCGATGGACCTGCTGACAATCGATGTCACGGACGTACCGGATGAGCCAACGAAACTGACTTTGATCGGGCCACAGCAGACAGTGGATGATCTGGCCACGCAGGCGCGCACGATTGGCTATGAAGTGCTGACCCAGCTGGGCGCGCGGTATAACCGCAAGACCTTCGGGAAATAGGCCGCTATGCGCGTCGGCCTGATTGCGGACGATCGCAAGCCCCCCAGATTTCAGGATCGCGCGTATTACCTTCTTTCGTTCAATGCTGACCCGATCCGTGTCGGCGACACGATCGCGCCCGGCTGTGATCCGAACCATCGCGCGCGGATTCTGGAAATATGGCTAACCTTCTCGCAATATGGCCCGCATCTTGCATTGGAAGAGACCGAGGCGGGGCACAAACATATCCTGAAGCTGGACCACGGCCTTGCTGAGGTGAGCGAAGACAAAACGATTGACCTCCTTGTCATTCGCACCGATGACAATGGACCTAGACCATAAGTACGAAATGACCCACCACATGCTCAACATCCTTCGTATCGCCAACCTTGCCCTTTTGATCCTGTTTCCAATAGCTTGGTTCGCACCTCTCATGCGGGCGGGGCTCCTGCCGCTTTTTGGTCTCAGCGAGATCAGTGTAATTTCGGGGATGCAGGCGCTGTGGGAAAGTGACGTGGCGCTGGCGCTGTTGGTGACTGCATTCGCGCTCTTTGCGCCTTATCTCAAGACCATCGGGATTGCGCTGGTGCATTTCAATCTCCTGAAGGACAAGACCATTCCTGTCCTGTCATGGATCGGCAAGCTGGCGATGGCCGATGTCTTCCTGATCGCGCTCTACATCGTTGTCTTCAAAGGCGTCGGGATCGGGCGGGTTGAGACCGGCTGGGGGCTTTATCTCTTTACCGCCTGCATTCTGGCCTCAATCGTCATTTCCGCGCTGACGCCCAAGGCAAAGGCCGCGTAGGTCGCGCTTGCCGCTTCGGCTGAATTGGTCCAAAAGGTGAACATGGCCAAAGACTTTACCTTTGCATGTTCTGAATGTGGTGCCGCCTATCGCAAATGGGCGGGGCAATGCGAAAGCTGTCAGGCGTGGAATTCCATCCATGAAACCAAGGCGCTCAGCAGCGGCCCAAAGGGTAAGACATTGGGTGCTGTGCGGGGGCAGTCGATCCCGCTGACCGATCTGGAAACGCAGGAACAGGAACCGCCCCGCACCGAAGCCGGCGTAAGCGAACTTGACCGCGTCTTGGGCGGCGGGCTGGTCAAAGCCTCGGCGCTTCTGGTCGGTGGTGATCCGGGCATCGGGAAATCAACGCTGCTCTTGCAGGCCGCCGCACGCTTTGCACGAAACGGGCTGAAGGTGGTCTATATCTCGGGCGAGGAATCCAATGCGCAGGTGCAGATGCGCGCGCGCCGGCTGGGGCTGGAGAAAAGCCCCGTCCTGCTGGCCGCCGAAACCAACCTGCGGGATATCCTGACGACGCTCGAGGCACAGAAACCCGACCTTGCGATCATCGACTCCATCCAGACCATGTGGGCCGACACGGTGGAAAGTGCGCCGGGCAGTGTGTCTCAGGTCCGTGCCTCGGCCCATGAGCTGACAACATTCGCCAAGCGCAACGGCATGGCCGTGATCATGGTCGGCCATGTGACAAAGGAAGGCGCCATCGCCGGCCCGCGCGTGGTCGAGCATATGGTCGACAC
>CAZOMZ010000185.1:0-264 GCA_964581065.1 uncultured Loktanella sp.
CACCGTTCTCGATGCGCGAAGCCAAGGAGACCTTGCAAAAGGAACTCGGCAAGTCTTTCGACCAGCTCTTCGCGACATTCTCGGAGCCAGTCGCCGCGGCCTCGCTTGCGCAGGTGCACAAGGCGACGCTTGTTGAAAACGGCGATGCCGTAGCGGTCAAGATTCTGCGGCCCGGCATCGAAAAAGCGTTCCGCAAGGACATCGACGCCTTTTACTTTGCCGCGCGCGCGATCGAATTGCTATCGCCCGCCTCGCGCCGCCTGC
>CAZOMZ010000185.1:274-4236 GCA_964581065.1 uncultured Loktanella sp.
CGTGGTCATGGGCGAACTGGATTTGCGGCTGGAAAGCTCGGCCGCGGCCGAATTTGCGGCCAATACGCAGGGCGACGCTGGTTTTCAGGTGCCGCAGGTGCGCTGGCACCTTTCGGGACGCCGGGTGATGACGCTGGATTGGGCTGAGGGCACCAATATCGGCCTCAATGATGCGCTCGACGCGGCGGGGCATGACCGCCGGGCACTGGCCTCCCGTGTTCTGGAGCTCTTTTTGCTGCATGCGTTGCGTGACGGCTATTTCCACGGAGATATGCATCAGGGGAATTTGAAGGTCTCGGCGAATGGCGATCTGATCGCCTATGACTTCGGCATCATGGGCCGGATCGACGAATACACCCGCCGCGTCTATGCCGAGATCCTGTTCGGGTTCATCCGCAAAGACTATCAGCGCGTGGCCGAAGTGCATTTTGAGGCGGGCTATGTCCCGGCAGATCAGGACGTTGACGAATTTGCCCGCGCCCTCCGGGCGGTGGGCGAGCCGATCTTCGGCATGGACGCCAGCCGGATTTCGATGGCCCGGTTGCTCAGCTACCTCTTCGAAGTAACAGAACGGTTCGGCATGGAAACCCGGACCGAGCTGATCCTGCTGCAGCGCACAATGGTTGTGGTCGAGGGCGTTGCCCGCTCTCTCGATCCGCATATGAACATCTGGCAGGTCGCGCAGCCTGTTGTGGAAAACTACATCAAGGAAAGCATCGGCCCCAAGGCGCTGTTGCGGGATCTGGTCAAGACGGCACAGATCCTTGCCCGTTTCGGGCCACAACTGCCGCGCATTGCAGAGGATGCGCTGATCCGCCAGAACAACCCGCCGCCTCCGCCCAAGCCACAGCGCCGCATCGCACGCCTGTCGTGGATGGCGCTGGGAGCGGTGATTGTCGGTGCGGCCTGGATCATTTCGGCGCTGTAAACCGCCGGTGGAGAACGCCTGTGCCAAAGCCCCTGGATGGGTATGAGGCAGTCAGAAAACCTGCCTGTCACAGATCGTCACGGATTGCTGTGACGGTGCTGTAGTCCACCTTTATGTCACCTGACAGCACCAGAACCTGTTGACCGCCTTCCAGTCGCGCCTCTGTCACGCGGCTGTAGGTTTCGACCGGAGTTTCACCGACGATCTGCCCGTCCGTACGCCCGATCGCGGTGAAGCTGTATGTGCCACTGGGCGCCTGAACGCCGCCGAACTGAACCCCCGTCCAATCCACCTGTTCCGCACCGGGCGGCACGGGGATGCGCATGATCTCGTCGTCCTGCGCATTTCTCACACTGATTTCCCATGTTTGCGCACCGGCCGTCGACAGAGGATACAGCGTCACGGGCTGTCCTTGGAAGGCAACGGGAACGCTGGCGCGGACCTCTTTCCCGACCCAGTTGGCCAGTTCGGTCAACCCGCCAACACCCAATTGCGTCGTCAGTTCGCGTAGCAGGTCATTGGTCTGCACCGCCTGTTCCACGCCAGAGAAAGTGGCAAGCTGCGTTGCATAGTCGGTTGAATCGATCGGGTTGAGCGGGTCCTGATATTGCATCTGTGCTGTCAGCATCTTGAGAAAGACCTCAAAATCGCTGCTAAGCTGGGACGCGGCCGTTGCCGTCGTCGGGGGGACCACCGGCGTGGTTGTGTTGGTCGGGTTTGTCAGAATTTCCATGATTGCACCTAAAGTCGCAGATCAACGCCAGCCGTTTGCGGCAAGGCTGCAGCCTGTGAATGTTGTGGCTCTTCAGTCAGATTGGCCATGGTCGCAGCCTCCGCCGCCGTGTTTTCGGGCGCGTCCTGGCCCGCGCTCTCATCGCCGAAACTGAAGTTGATGTCAGCATAGCCCAGCGCACGGAATTCCTGCGCAAGAATGTCGATATGGCGCCGTAGCAGATCCGCCGTTTCGGGCCGTTCGGCCAGCAATGTCAGACTGACGCTGTTGTCAGCAGCCGAGATTGACATACGCACCCGGCCCAGTTCTTCGGGGTTGAGGGATATCTCTGTCTGGCGACCTGTGCCTTGACTGATCGCGACGGCCAATTGGCTGGCGACATGGCGTGCAACCTCTGGCGAGGCGGCGGCGGCAGCGGGCGCATGGGCTGCCTGTGCATGTGGAACCGACCTGTCAGACATCGGAGCAAACCCGCCAGCCAAAGGTTCTGCTGTGCGCACAAGACCTTCGACTGTGTCCTTGGGATGCAAAAGCCCGCGCTGCTGGTGAAGGGCCGCGGCAATCGGAGAGACAGGCGGCGGCGCGACCGGTGGCTTTTCCCCGCTGCGATCAAGCAGACCCATGCGCGGTGGGGCATCGTGGTCTTTATGGTCTTTGGGTTGGTCGCGCAGCGGTCTTTGCGTGTCACCCGCTGGCGCACTGGATTGACTGCCGATGGCAGTCTGCGCCACCGCGAGACCCGGTACCTGCCCCATGTCACGCGGATTCCGTCCCGCTGTGACCTGTGGCAGATCACGTGTCGGCAAGACCACATCTTCTTGTGGACGTCGGGGGGTGGGGCCAGACGGTTCGTCGCCCTGAACGCCCGAAACGTCACTGCTACGCATGGACGGGGCTGGCGGTGTCACAGCGGGTCTTTCAGATACGATCTGTCCGTCTTTGACAGGATTGACGGGGGACGCGGGCACGGGCCGGGCACCCTCTGTCAGGCTGGCAATGACCTCTGCCGCGCGCGCCGGAAGGGCGACCTTTTCCGGCACTTGAGGTGCGGTTCCTTGACGTGGCGCGGTGACGGGGACGTCTGCTGGCCGTGCCTCTGGCCCGGTGCGGACCTGCGGGGGCGCGACCTCTGGCAGGGGGGCATCGCGCGAACCACGCAAGGTTGGCAGTGCGTTTTCTGTCAGTTCCACCTCGCCGTCGGCAGGGATCAGTCCGTCATCAGGCAAGGCGACTGTTTCTACCGCCAAGGCGGGAGCATCTTCCATAAAGGCACCGAATGGCATGTCCGGCGTGGCCGATGCGGCCTGTTCCGATATCGCGCGCGCCGCATCTGGCGACCGTGTAGCCGGCTCGGCGGAAAGAAAGGGAATCATGGTTTCTCCACAATGGAATCGGTCATGACCCTTCTTGAGCCCCAAAACTTACGGAATGTTTATGAACCGCTGCCATCAGTGTGAAAACACGACGGAGAATCCGATGACGACCCTTCCAATACTGCCGCCGCCGCGCCCCGCACCCGTCCTGCCAGAGTATGTCCGTTCCGACGCCGGTCTGCGCGAGGCCGCGATTCAGCTTGAGGCGACCTTTCTGGCCGAAATGCTCAAATCCGCCGGTCTCGGCGCGACATCGGAAAGTTTCGGTGGTGGCATCGGCGAAGACCAATTCGCTTCGTTTCTGGTGCAGGCACAGGCAGAGGCATTGGCTGAAACCGGCGGGATCGGATTGGCACAATCGCTCTTCGAGGCACTGAAGGTCCGGCAGCATGGTGCATGACCCTTTGACAAGACTCTTTGAGGTCCTCGCACACGAGAAAGCGGCGCTATTGTCAGGGGACTATGGCGCGTTGGAGCAGCTTGGCGGGGAAAAACAGCGGTGGCTTGCAGCGCTCGAGGGTGCCTCACCCTCGCAGCAGGCAATCCGTGATCTCAGGCAACTCATGGCCGAAAACCAGGCATTGACCGAAGCCGCGCTGCATGGCGTTCGAGCCGGGATGGCCCGCATTGCGGCCCTCCGGCAGGTGCAGGCCGGGCTGACAACCTATGAAAGGGACGGCAGCGTCGCCATGCGCAGCACCCAAACCGCAACGGTCGAAAAGAAGGCGTGATTTCAATCAAATGCGCGGCATTCGCCAGGTCCGCGTTAAAGGATTGTAGAGGATGCTTTGGTCTATCCGGCCCATACCCAGAAGGGAGCCTGCCGCCCAAAGCGCGGGCCTGTCCGTCAGAAAGACGTTTCAACCTGCCTTAGGCAGATTCCTGAAAACACACGGCGTAAAGCGCCACATCAAAAGGACCAATCATG
>CAZOMZ010000186.1:0-4211 GCA_964581065.1 uncultured Loktanella sp.
AAGCGCGAGCAGAGCGCGCAATAGGTCCGCCCCTGCGGCACCTTGTCGACCACGATTGAATAGGTGTCCTGATATTCGATGCGGTGCGGCACACCCATACGTTCAAGGAACTCTGGAAGCACCGTCGCCGGAAATCCGGGCTGGCCCTGATCGAGGTTGCAGGCGATCAGCTCGACGGGCAGCAGCCCGCGCCATTTCAGCTCATAAAGCACGGCCAACAGTGTGTAGCTGTCCTTGCCGCCCGAAAGGCATACCAGCCATTTCGTGTCACGTTCGATCATGCCATATTGTTCGATCGCTTCACGGGCATAGCGCACGATCCGCTTGCGGAGGTTCTTGAACTCCGTCGTGGTCGGCGCGCCTTCGAAGAGCGGGTGGATTTCGGTTTCATCAAGCATGGGGCGCATATGCCAGAACGCGGCCCGCCTGCCTAGAGGCATCCGTTTGGCTCTGGCCTGCGTATCAAGAGAAAACCGGAGACGAAAATGCGCCTGATCCTTGCCGCCGCCCTGTTGTTTCTTGCCGCCTGCACGGGCAAACCGTCGTTTGACGACCCCGTCCTCAGCGACCGCAAGCTGAACCTTGAGGAATTCTTTGATGGCGAGTTGGTGGCCTATGGTCAGTTTCAGGATGTGCTGGGCACCGTGCGCCGCAACTTCGTGGTCGAGATCGAAGGCGACTGGGACGGCGAGCGCCTGCGGCTGGTCGAGGATTTCGTCTATGAGGACGGCTCGACCGAGCAACGCATCTGGACGCTGGTAAAGACAGGTGAGGACAGCTGGACCGGCACCGCCCCCGGTGTGATCGGCACGGCCACGGGTATCGAGAATGGCGACCGCTTCAACTGGGTCTATGAAATCGACCTGCCGATCCCGAGCGCGGATGGCGAGACCGAGACCATGCGCGTCAGCTTCGACGACTGGATGTGGCTTTTGGCCGAGGACCGGCTGCTGAATCTGGCCTATGTGAAACGCTATGGCCTCGACATCGGGACGGTGACGATCTCGTTTGAGAAACGATAGCCGGGCCTGCGCGCTCATTGCCTTAATGCCCGACCATGTATAAACCGAAGGTGAACGGAAACAGAGGCACGGCATGAGCAAGCAACCACCTTCGACCAAGGAAGAGCTGGGTGCGCTTGGGCGCGGATTGGGTGCGAGCCTTGTCTACGATGTCGTTTCTGTCGTCATCTGGATTGCGATCTGCGTGCCGATCGCGATGCTCTTTGGATTGTCCGCCAAGTTCGGACTGATTTTGGGCGCTTTCATCGGCATCGCCAGCAGATCATTCACGCGGCCTCTGTTTGATTACATAAAACGGCGACGGCAGGGTAACGACGACGCCTGAAACCACGTGCCGACATTGGTCGGCTCTGTAGAGTGTGCTTTGTCATTTGAGTGAGACCGATTGGCTGGTAGGCTCTGACCGGAGCCAGCGGTAAGGGGCATGTGATGGCACAAGTAATCCTGACAGTCATTGTCGTGATCGGCGTCGGCTTCATGCTGTATCGCGCCCACCAGCAAGACAAGGCCGACAAGGCGCAAACGGCAATCAGCAAGCCGAAACGCCGCGAGCGTGATCCGAACGACACCCGCGACTGGCCTGCCATCGTTGCCAAGGCCACCGAGCTTGCCGATTTGCAGGCGAAACCCTGCGTTGCGCTGCATCTGGGCGATGATCCGAATACCGACGCACCGCATTCATGCATCGGCGGGCAGCCGAGCCTGCCTGCGGGCATGGATTGGCCAGCCGATGAGACCGGCAGACCGATGATCTTTCTCGCCCAGATCAATTTTGCCGAAATGCCGCCCTTGGCCGGCTATCCGGACAGGGGGCTGCTCAGCTTCTTTGTCATGGATGATGATCTCAACGGGTCAAAGTTCCCGTCGATCGGCGACCAAGGGTTTCAGGTCCATTACTTTGATGACCCCGATACACTTGTCCGCGCACCATTTCCCGAGGTGACTTGGGAGTTTGTCCCGATGAGCGACCTCCTTTTGCAGGAGGGGCGGCCATTGCGGGGCGCGACCGCGACGGGCCCTCTCTCGGCAAACAGCTGTCAGGTCTCTGAATTGACCCGCGATTGGTATCCCAATTGCCCGAATGACCTCTGGGATGCCTTTAGTGATAGGTTGGTGCAGACAAAACCGTCCCCATTCTATTTTGGCGGTCACCCCGATTTTGTGCAGCAGGACATCCGGCACCCGGGCGGCAATCCCGACTATACGGCCTATAGCGAGGTCCTGTTCCAGATGGGATACCTGCCTTCGAAAGACCGAAAGATCGAGGTCTGCTGGGGCGATGCGGGTGAGGCCTGTTTCCTGATCACCAAAGACGATCTGGCCGCGCGACGGTTTGATCGCGTGATCTACAGCTGGGACTGCGGTTAATCCGGCACGTTGTCGATGCCTGACCCGCCCCACGGATGGCAGCGCATGATCCGGCGCACGGTCAGATAAGTCCCCTTGATCGCCCCGTGCTTTTCGAGCGCCTCAAGCGAATAGGCCGAACAGGTCGGCTGGTACCGGCACCCGTGCCCGACCCATGGCGACAGGACCACGCGGTAGGCGCGGACAGGCAGCGAGACGATGTAGGCCATTGGCGTCATCCGTGGACCTTCTTCAATGCGCGGCGCAGATCGGCCAGCAGTTGATCGAAAGGTAGGGTCGCGGTGGTCTCTTTGCGACCCACGAGCACGTAATCCCATCCATCGCGGCCGAGTTCCGGCAGGGCGGCGCGGGCGATTTCACGCAAGCGGCGCTTGGCGCGGTTGCGGGTCACGGCATTGCCGACCTTCTTGGAGCAGGTGAAACCGATCCGGATGCCTGTCGCCTCACCCATCGCCCGTCTGCGGGCCTGCAGGTTGAATCCAGGGCTTCCATAGCGGCGACCGTGGCTCGCGCGGACAAAGTCTGCGCGCTTGGTCAGCACGCATAAAGAAACCGCCGGCGGGCCGTTATCTGGCACCACCGGCGGTTCCATAGCAGTCAACAAAAAGCGGCGCTTACGCGCTCAGCTTTGCACGGCCCTTTGCGCGGCGTGCGTTGATGATCTTGCGGCCGGACTTGGTGGCCATGCGGGCGCGGAAACCGTGACGGTTCTTGCGAACGCGGTTGGATGGTTGGAACGTGCGCTTCATAGCAAGCTCTCCGGTTGATAGGCCAAACCCCCGAACGGGATTCGAAGCCAAATGACAATTCAGACCCGTCCTTTAGAGGGGGCATAGCGCCGTGTCAACGCGTGAGGCCGGGAGAAATTGCAACATTTCCCAGATTTCCTTTCGCAGAAATGTTTCAATGATCACGCGCAAAACACGGAAAACTGAAACATCCGCACCCCTTTGCATCAATGGCCCGTGATGTGGGTATCGCAACAGCAGACTTCGGTCCATCTAACCTCAAACGCAAGAGACACCCGATGGACCGAGAAATGAGCGATATGACCGAAACACCTGCAAACCCGATCCTCAAGAAACTCCCGCTGATCGTGATCGCGATCGTCGCCCTGCTGGGCGCCTTCTTTTTGCGCGATTACCTGACTTTCGAGGCATTGGCCGAAAACCGCGAGGCGCTGTTGGGCTTTCGCGATGACAACTATATCGCAACGGTTCTGGTCTTTATCGCGGCATATGTTGTGATTGTCGCCTTCTCGCTGCCAGGCGCCACTATTGCCACGCTGACAGGCGGTTTCCTTTTCGCCACCTTCCCCGGTGCACTATTCAACGTGCTGGGTGCGACGATCGGGGCAACTGCGATCTTCCTTGCCGCCCGCTGGGGCTTTGGCGAAAGTCTGGGCAAGCGGCTGGAAGGTGCGGATGGCACCGTCAAAAAGATCAAGGACGGGATCGACGAAAACCAGTGGTCGATGTTGTTCCTGATCCGCCTTGTGCCGGCTGTGCCGTTCTTTCTGGCAAATCTGATTCCGTCGTTCCTCGAAGTGCCTCTGCATCGTTTCGTGATCTCGACCTTCATCGGAATCATCCCCGGCACGGTCGTCTACACCTCTGTCGGTGCCGGTCTGGGAGACGTCTTCGCCCGCGGCGAAACGCCCAACCTTGGCATTATCTTTGAACCGCAGATTATCCTGCCCATCATCGGCCTGTGCGTGCTGGCCGCCCTGCCCATCCTCATCAATGCCCTGCGCGGCAAGAAAGGTCTCTGAGCCATGAACCGCATCAAAACTGATATCTGCATCATCGGCGGCGGTTCCGG
>CAZOMZ010000187.1:0-4187 GCA_964581065.1 uncultured Loktanella sp.
GCCCGGCGGCTGGCACATGATCTCAAGACCGGCCTCAAGCGGGTCATCGGATTCCACGAGCACCAGCTTCGCCTCCCCCCCGCCAAAGAGGTGGGTAAAGAGCAGCCCAAAGTTTTCGTTTACCTGCTCGAAAGCGGTCAGCAGACGCTCGCGCCCTTCTTTGTTGAGGCTTGCGATGCCGGTGCGCAACGCCGCAATGGCAGCCTCCAGATCGGCCTTCTCGCCGACCAGATTGTCGTGTTCGACCTGAACTTCTTTTGCGTCTTCTTCGGCGCGCAGGTTCACCGCACCCAAGGCGTCACGCTGGCGCTTGAGGGCATTCACCTCAGCCTCGACCTTTTCGGCGGCAGGCATCTGGTCGAGATCGGTCTCGAGCGTTTCAAGAAGCTGTGCAGGGGTTACCTCCTGCGCTTCCATGATCCGTTCTTCGGCATAGGCGACAGTTTCGCGGGCGGCGTCGCTGCGGGCCTCGGCACGGGCACGGGCCTCACGGGCTTCGGACGCCAGACGTTCGGCATCACGTTCGGTATGGCCCGCCTCGCGCAGGGCGCTGTCGGCTTCGGCCAGTTTGTCCGACGAGGTCTGGCGCCGCGCCTCGGCCTCGGCAATGGCGTCGGCCAGTTCAGCACGCTTGGCGGCGATCTCGGCAGGTGCCGCATTCGCCTCGGCCAGTTCCGCCTGCGAGGTCTCCTTGCGCTCGGCGAGTTCCGCGGTGCGCTTGTTAGCCGTCTCGAGCCGGTGTTTCCAACCACTGATTTCCTTGGTGATTTCCTGTGAACGCTTCAGCCGCGCCTCACCTTCACGGCGCACTTCGTCAAAGGCGGAACGGCGCGACATCATGGTGATCCGCGCGGCCTCAACCGTCATCTTGACGTCTTCAACAGATGCGCGCGCGGTCTCCAGATCACCCAGATCGGCGGCGGCCTTCTCGGCTTCAGCCAGCGACTTGCGTGCGGTCATCGCCTCTTCTTCATGGCGCTTGACCGCCATTCCGAGGTTTTCCAGTCGGCCCTGAGACAAGTTCCGGTCCGCCTCGGCGCGGCTTGCGGCGCGATTGGCGTCGGCGACAGCACGGTCCGCATCGCGGCGGGCCTGACGGGCCGCATGATCCGCCTCGGTCTGCTGTCTCAGCATCGCGGTCAGCGCCTCATGCGCCTGCGCCGCACCCATCGCGGTGGCGTTCGCCTCTTCCAGATCACGCTTCAATTCGGTCAGACGGTTCAACTGTTGCAACCGCAAAGCAGCCGCAGAAGGCGCATCCTCGGCCCCCGCACGGAAGCCGTCCCAACGCCACAGATCACCCTCGATCGAGACGAGCCGTTGGCCGGGTTTCAAATCTGACTGCAGCCGCGGACCATCGGCAGCATCCACGAGTCCGACCTGCCCCATGCGGCGCACCAGTACCGGCGGGACCGAGACGTAGTTGGTCAGCGCCTTCACACCGGACGGAAGCGTCTGTGGATCGCTGTAACCCGGGAGAGCCACCCAACCGGAAGCACCATCACCTGACACCTCCGGCGCGCGCAGATCATCGGCGAGTGCCGCACCGAGCGCCTTTTCATAACCCCCTTCAACCCGCAACAGGTCAAGAACCTGTCCACCTTCGGCGGTGTCCCGTTCGACCAGTTTGGCAAGGGCTGCCACTTCGGCGCGCAGGGCATTCGCCTCGCCCTCGGCTTCAGAGCGCAGCGCGCGGGCGTCGCTTTCACGGGACTGGGTCTCAGCGCGGGCCGCTTCGGCGGCGGTGAGGGCTTCATCCGCAGCGGCGGCGGCGGCAACAGCGGTTTTCTCGGCCTCGCCTGCGGCGGCAAAATCCGCCTCGGCTTTGGCAAGCGACGCCTCGGCCTCTTTCACGGCGGATTTGGCTTTGGCGGCCTCTTCCTCGCTTTTGGCAAGGGTTGTGCGGTTGTCGTCCAGAAGGCGTTGCGCTGACTGGTGACGGGCCGCGAGGCGCGCGACGTCCTCGGTCAGCTGGGTCAGATCGGCTTCGCGCTGTTGCAGCACTCCCGCTGCCTCGCGCGCAGCTGCCTGAGCCGCATCAAGACGCGCTTCGTGCCCTTCGCCCGCCTTGGCGATTTCGCGCGCTTCCCACTCCAGTCGTTCAATTGTCTCGCCAGCGTCACGGTTCAGACCGCTTTCGCGTTCCATGTCGCGGGTCAGCTGGTCGATCCGCGCAGTCAGCGTTTCGATCATATCCCGTGCGCGCTGTTCCTGATCAGAGAGCGTGTCGCGCTGGACCTGAAGGCGTTGCAGAACGGCGGCGGCGATTGCCTCTTCCTCACGCAGAGGTGGCAGGGCTTCTTCGGCCTTGGCGCGGGCCTTGGCTGCCTCCCGTGCGGCTGTCTCGGCCTGCGCGGCGGCCGTGGTGCGTTCACGCAACTGCGCGCTTGCAGCCAGCAGTGCTTCGTCGGCCTCTTTCCAGCGACGAAACAGCAGCATGCCTTCGGCCTTGCGCAGCTTGTCACCGATCTCGCGGTAGCGGGCCGCCTGACGGGCCTGCCGTGCAAGTTGCCCCAACTGGTTGGCAAGTTGTTCGATCACATCATCAACGCGTGTCAGGTTGCTTTCGGCACCCTTGAGTTTCAGCTCGGCCTCATGCCGTCGCTGGTAGAGACCCGAGATCCCCGCCGCCTCTTCAAGAATGCGGCGCCGCGACTTGGGCTTGGCATTGATCAACTCGGAAATCTGACCCTGACGGACCAGCGCCGGAGAGTGCGCACCGGTGGACGCATCCGCAAAAAGCATCTGCACATCGCGTGCCCGCACATCCTTGGCTCCGACCTTGTAGGCCGATCCCGCATCACGGGTAATCCGGCGGATGATCTCAAGCTGGTCACTGTCATTGAACGCGGCAGGCGCCAGACGTTCGCCGTTGTCGATCACCAGCGAGACTTCGGCAAAGTTGCGCGCGGGCCGAGTGGCCGCACCGGCAAAGATCACATCTTCCATACCGCCGCCGCGCATGGCTGTCGGGCGGTTTTCACCCATCACCCAGCGCAGGGCCTCTAGCAGGTTCGATTTGCCACAACCGTTCGGGCCCACGACCCCCGTCAACCCGTCAGCGATGATCAGATCGGTGGGGTCCACGAAGCTTTTGAAGCCGTTCAGTCTGAGTTTGCTAAAGCGCAATGATTCGTCGCCTGCTGATTCCTCAAGGTGCGAAAGCATCACCCTCCGCAAAGGCGCGAGTCAACGGCGCAACCGCTGTATCTGCGGCATTTGGCCTGCTTATCCACAAGATATTGCGGTTTCTTGCCGTCTACGAACCGCGCACTAGCTGAAACTTTCAGGAAAGAAGGGATCACCGATGCGCCATATTGCCTATCTGATTGCGGGTCTGATTGTGGGCGCAGGTCTTGGTGCGCTTTATGGCCCATCAGCGCTTGCCCGGATGACAGCGCCCGAAACGGCCACGCTGGGTGCCACGCCCTACCTCAACCTCGGCGACAATCGCAAAAACATCTGGCCCGCCGACCTGCCGGTCCCGACACTTGCACTTGACCTGCAACCCGATCCTGTCTCCGGCTACAACCTGATCCTGACCGCCGACGGTTTCGAGATGACACCGGAGGACACAAATGGGGCTGCCGTCGCGGGCACCGGCCACGGGCATCTGTTCATCAATGGCCGGAACGTCGGTCGTCTCTATGCCAAGCGGCATCACCTGATCGGCCTGCAGGAAGGCGAGGTGACGATCCACATCTACCTTGGCGGCAACGATCACAAGGTCTGGGTCGCAAACGGCCAGCCCCTGTTCGTGGAAAGGACATTTGTGATCGAATAGGCCCCTTGCAACATGGGCGGCGGACCGCCACAACTGCGGCGTCATTTCTGAACTGGAACGGAGCGCCCCATGCCTGCCAAAATCCCCGCCACTGTCGTCACCGGCTTTCTGGGCGCAGGCAAGACAACCTTGATCCGCCACATGCTGCAAAACGCGGAAGGCAAGCGGATCGCGCTGATCATCAATGAATTCGGCGATCTGGGTGTGGACGGCGACATCCTGAAAGGATGCGGCGACGAGGTTTGTTCCGAGGACGATATCGTCGAGCTGTCAAATGGCTGCATCTGCTGCACAGTCGCCGATGATTTCATCCCGACGATGGAGGCCCTGCTGGCCCGCGATGTCAAACCCGATCATATCGTGATCGAAACCTCCGGCCTCGCCTTGCCGCAGCCACTGGTCC
>CAZOMZ010000188.1:0-1863 GCA_964581065.1 uncultured Loktanella sp.
GCAACGCGGTCGTAAATCTGCGCCATCACTTGACCCCTTTGAACTGGCCGACGGCATGGGCGACACGGCGGCAGGCCGCCTCGTCACCGACGGTGATCCGCAAGCAGTTGGGCAAACCATAGCCCGCGACACGGCGGACGATGATGCCCTCGGACTTGAGGTGGTCATCACAGGCATTCGCCTCTGCCTCTGATCCGAAACGGGCGAGGATGAAATTCGCCGTCGAGGTATCTGACGGCACACCATGCGCGGCCAGCGCACCCGCCAGCCATTCGCGCCACTTGGCGTTCTCGGTCCGGCATTTCTCGGTATGGGCGGTATCGCGCACGGCGGCCTCGGCGGCAGCCAGCGCCGCCGTCGAGAGGTTGAACGGGCCGCGGATGCGGTTCAGCACGTCGATCACCGCCTGCGGGCCATAGCCCCAGCCCACGCGCATGCCACCCAAACCGTAGATTTTCGAGAACGTGCGGGTCATCACCACGTTTTCACGGGTCTCAACCAGCGCCTTGCCTGCGTCATAGCCGTCGACAAATTCTGCATAGGCCCCGTCCAGCACCAAGAGCGCCTGTGGCGGGATGTTCTCGGCCAGCCGCGCCAGCTCGCCGCTGCCGATCATGGTCCCTGTCGGGTTGGCAGGGTTGGCAATCAGGATCAGCTTGGTCTTGCTCGTGCAGGCCGCAAGGATTGCATCGACATCAACGACGCGCTCGTTCTCGGGCACCACCACAGGGGTCGCGCCGCAAGCGTGGGCATAGATCGGATACATCGAGAATCCGTGCTCGGTGAAAAGCACCTCGTCGCCCTTGCCCGCATAAGCTTCGGACAGAAGCTTGAGCACCTCACCCGAACCAACGCCGCAGAAGACGCGAGACGGGTCGACGTCCCACACCTCGGCTATCGCTTCGCGCAAGGACGCGTGATCGGTCGACGGGTAACGGTGCAGGTCATGGCTCGCGCGCACAACCGCCTCTTTCGCCGCGTCGCTGGGACCAAGCGGGTTTTCGTTGGACGACAGTTTCAGCACATTGCTGACGCCTTCCAGCTTGGATGCGCCGCCTTGGTAGAGCGCAATCTCCATAATCCCCTTCTGGGGTGTAATACCTTTAGCCATGTCGGTCGTCCAAATAACTTTCGGCCCGTTCTATGCGGGTGCACTGACCTTGGGCAACCGAAACTTGGGGCCTGCGGCAAAGGATTCCGCCACAGGTCACCCTTTGGCCCGGATCAGGTCGCCAGCACGTTGCGGAACTGCCATGGGTCGCTTTCGTCGATATCTTCGGGGAAAAGCTCCCAGCGATCCTGTAGCGGGGTCCAGTCTGTGTAGTGGGCCTCGACCGGGCCAAGGTAGGGGCGCTGCACTTCCAAACAGCGGACGTGGTCCATCTCGTCAGTCTCGACGATGCCTGCTTCGGGGTTTTCCAGCGCCCAGACCATTCCGGCCAACACAGCCGACGTCACCTGTAGACCGGTGGCATTCTGGTAAGGGGCAAGACCCTTTGCTTCGTCGTTCGACAGGCGCGAACCGAACCAGAGCGCATTCTTCTCGTGCCCGAAAAGCAGCACGCCAAGCTCGTCAATGCCGGTGACGATCTCATCGGGTTCGAGGATTTCATGCACGGTCTGTTGTTTGCCCGAGCCGAACATCTCGTGCAGCGACAGGACCGCATCGTCGGACGGGTGATAGGCGTAGTGGCAGGTCGGGCGGAATTCGGGGTTCGCTGCATCACCGACGGTGTAATAGTCCGAGATGCTGATCGCCTCGTTATGGGTCACAAGGAAACCGAATTGCGGCCCGGGTGTCGGACACCATGTGTGCACGCGGGTGATCGCACCGGGGCGCTCGAACCAGATGCCTGCCTGACA
>CAZOMZ010000188.1:1963-4185 GCA_964581065.1 uncultured Loktanella sp.
TTCTGGCGCAGGGCATAGTTGGTGCGGTCGGCGTTCTCGGTTGTCTCGAAATAGAAACCGGCCCACGGCTCGACCACTGTGTCGATGTAGAGCACACCCAATTCGCGGCAGAGCTTGAGGATATCAAGCGAAGACGTATCAACCGAGAGGTTCACGCAGAACCCCTTACCTTCGGGGAACATGCCCGTCAGCACCTCGCGATAATTCTCGGGGGTCAGGGCAATCTGGTGGTGGGTGATGCCCTGTTCGGCGAGAAAGTCAGCGGCAGCAGGATTAGGCTCGATCACGCTCAGCTTATCGGCATCATAGTCGAAGTGGCGCTGGATCAGCGGCAGCGTGCCCTTCCCGATCGAGCCAAGCCCGATGATGACAATATGTCCGTCGATACGGCCGTAGTTTGGATGCTGTGACATGAAAGCCCCCTACCAGAGTTGCATTAGCGCGGCGCATTAGCGGATTCGTATCCCCCCGCCAATGGCAGAATGCGGCATGAGTGCGGGTGTCTACGGCATCAGGCGGGAAACCTCAAATCGGCTGGCCGAGATGCCCATGCAGGGCGCCTGCGGGCTGGTCTTCCAGCGTTGCCACGCTGTCAGCGATTGCGCGGGCGCGGATATCGCCGATCACGGGGGCGGCGTAGCTGAAGAACTTGTCCCGCAACTCTGCGGGTGTCGGCGGGGATGTGTGTTCCCACTTCGGCTCGGTCCAGTCGCTGGCAATCTGGCGTCCATCCCGCAGATACAGGATGACCTTGGCCTTGCGTTGAAGAGGAAAGGCGGCGTTGGCGCTGTCGTCCTCGGACATCACGATCCCTTGGCTGAGGCGCAGGACTTCAGCATCATTCAACGCATCCGGCAGGACATCGGCCGCCTCCAGCCCCCCGCGCACCATGGCGACGGCGACGGGGAAGGATGTGGAATACTGCGCCTCTTCGGTGCTTTGCGGCATGGCCGTCGCCAAACGCACGGATTCATGGAAGGTGACGATCTCGATGTGGTCGATGTCCGACGCCGTCAGATCATGGGCCGAACGCAAGGCCAACACCGCCTCGACAGGAGCCTGCGCCCAACGGCAGACCGGATAGGGTTTGTAGTATTGCTCGCGCAGATACCAGCGCTGGCCGAGGTCCGCCCAGACGGCGGGCTGTTCTTCGACCGTGATCGCGGGGGCTCCGGTGAACCCGTTTGCCGCCAACTTGACCGCCGCAACGCCACACATCGCCCCCCAGCCAGCGCCGTCCTTCAGCATCGTCGGATGGTCGATCACCCGCATCATCTGACTGCGCGGCCCGTGGTATTCGGCGATGCCCAACGCATGGCGGATCTTGTCGTGATTAAGGCCCATGAGCCGTGCCCCCGCTGCCGCCGCCGCGACCGCGCCCCAACTGCCCGAGGTATGGTAATCGGGGACCGAGCCGTGCTGCGCGATGCTGCACCGCGCGCCGAACTCATACCCCATGGCAAGAGCCATGATCAGCTCCAGTCCGGTCGCGTCTGTCCCGAGTGCATAGACCGCAGGCCACAGCGGGCAACCGATATGGCCCTTGGCGGGGTTGAACCCGTCATGCGCGTCGATGCTGTCAATCGTCATGCCATAGGCGAGTGCCACGCCAGAGGCCGAGGCTGTCGCCGCATCGAAAGGCAAGGTGATGCCACCCGCATGTTCGGCGGCGGCATAGCTGTGGATGATCCGCGAAAGGTCCGTCCCGCGCCCCGCGATGCCGACACCGATGAGATCAAGCAGGCTGAGCTTGACCTGCGCCTGCACATCATCGGGCAGGTCGGCCCAAGTCAGGGCGTGGATAAAGGGGACAGGCTCCATAGGGCGAGCTTCGGCCCATTGCACGGGCGAAACTGCCGCATTCGCGACATTCACCCTCAATTCGGCTTCGCAAACGACAAAGGCCGCCCCAGCGGGACGGCCTTTGCAATCGGTAGCGAAGAACCGATTAGTTCTTCGCGTAGAATTCGACCACGAGGTTCGGTTCCATCGTGACAGGGTATGGCACGTCGCCCAGGCCCGGTGTGCGCACGAAAGTGGCGGTCATCTTCGAGTGGTCAACTTCCATGTAATCAGGCACGTCGCGCTCTGGCAGCTGGGAGGCCACAAGAACCATTTCCATCTGCTTGGACTTCTGACGGACCTCGACAACGTCGCCTTCCTTCACGCGGTAGGAGGGGATGTTGACGCGCTTGCCGTTCACCAGAACGTGGCCGTGGTTC
>CAZOMZ010000189.1:0-4135 GCA_964581065.1 uncultured Loktanella sp.
AACCACTCGGGCGTACAGGCGATCCGCTTTGCGCTGATGGCGGGGACCAATATCACCTATAAGATCCTCTATAACGACGCGGTCGCCATGACCGGTGGACAGGGCAATGACGGCGGGCTGACGGCTGACCAGATCTGCCGCGAGGTTCTGGCAATGGGCGTGCGCAATGTCGCGCTGGTCTATGACGAAAAAGAGGATGTGGACCTGAGCCTCTTTCCCAAAGGGCTGGCTGCCCACGAGCGGGACGAACTACCTGCGGTTCAAGAGAAGTTTAGCAAATACAAAGGCGTGTCTGTCATAGTTTATGTCCAGACCTGTGCCGCCGAAAAACGTCGCCGCCGCAAGCGTGGCCTGTTTCCTGATCCTGACAAGCGTGTCTTCATCAACACAGACGTTTGTGAAGGCTGCGGCGACTGTGGCGTCCAGTCGAACTGTGTATCGATTGTGCCCGTCGAGACCGAGTTGGGCCGCAAGCGGGCGATTGACCAGTCGTCGTGCAACAAGGACTTTTCCTGCGTCAAGGGCTTCTGCCCATCATTTGTGACCATTGAAGGCGCGCAAATCCGCAAAGAGGCCACGGCCGAGATTGATCTGCCAGACATGCCCTTGCCGGTGCTGCCAGAGATTCGTGGCACGCATAACGTCGTTGTCACCGGTGTCGGGGGAACGGGTGTCGTGACTATTGGCGCGGTGCTTGCCATGGCGGCGCATCTTGATGGCAAAGGTGCGGGTATGATGGAAATGGCGGGCCTCGCACAAAAAGGCGGTGCGGTGCATATTCATTGCCGCCTGTCCAATGCTCCCGAAGACATCAGCGCGATCCGCGTTGCGACCGGTGAATGCGATGTGCTTGTGGGCGGTGATCTTGTGGTATCGGCGGGATCAAAGACACTCGGTCTGATGAAGACCGGCCGCACGCGGGCTGTGGTGAACAGTCACGAGATTATCACCGGAGACTTTACCCGGGATACCGAATTCCGCCTGCCAAGCGCGCAGCTTAAGCTGTCTCTGGAGGCCCGTCTGGGCGCCGGCCTCACGATGTTTGATGCCTCTGATCTGGCCAAGGCGCTGCTGGGTGACAGCATCTATTCCAACATGATGATCTTTGGCGCTGCATGGCAAATGGGTGCGATTCCCGTCAGTTATGATGCGATCCTCAGGGCGGTCGAATTGAACGGCGCCGCTATCGAACGGAACAAGCGGGCATTTGAGTATGGCCGTTGGGCCTATCTGCACCCCGAACAAGCCGCCGATATCATTCAGCCAAATGTGGTTCCGTTGCCCAAGACGCTGGATGAGAAGATAGCCTATCGGGCTGAACATCTGGTCGCCTATCAGGGCAAACGTCTGGCGAAACGTTACCGCAAGATGGTTGACCGCTTCGACGATCCCGCGCTGAAAGAGGCGGTGGCCAAGGGCTATCACAAGCTGCTTGCATATAAGGACGAATACGAGGTCGCGCGGCTGTTGACCGAAACCCGTGCCAAGGCCGAGGCAGAGTTTGCCGGTGATCTGAAGCTGACCTACCACCTTGCTCCGCCCATGCTGACCAAGACCGGCGCGGATGGTCGTCCGGTCAAGAAAGAATACGGGGCACGGATGGCGGCGATGTTCCCGCGGTTGGCCAAGTTGAAATTCCTGCGCGGCACACCCTTTGATCCCTTCGGGCGCACCACTGAACGCCGGATGGAGCGGGCGCTGATCAAACAGTATGAGGCCGATATGGCCGAGGTACTGGAGCGGTTGACCCCCGACAACACCGAGACCGCGAAGGCGCTGGCGCTGCTGCCATTGGACATTCGGGGCTTCGGACCGGTCAAAGAGGCGAACGAGCGCAAGGCTGCAAAGACACGAGAGGCCCTGCTGGCCGAAATACGGGCAGACAAAATGGGGATCGCGGCCGAGTAACGCGACATTGTCATGGCATTGTCGCAGAACCGTGCTAGAGGGTCGCAATGTTACTCAAAGGGCCCTCGCCATGCCTGACCTAGACCGCCAGATCGCACGCGATATCTCCTACGCCTCTTCCGCAAGGGGGCGCAGCGGCAGGGCGGTGATCCGCCTGATGGAAAACGCCACCGGACGCCTGCGCCTGATCCGCAAGGCGCGTGGTTATGACGCCGATGTGGCTGCGGGGCAGGACTTCTGGCAGGTGATGACCGACCGCTACGGCATCTCGCTTGACGTCATCAGCGGGTCATTGGACAGCATTCCGCAGAGCGGCCCGGTCATTGTGGTCTCTAACCACCCTTACGGTATCCTTGACGGTCTGGTGATGGGGCGCATCCTGTCAGAACGGCGGGGCGGGGATTTCCGTGTTCTCGCTCATCGGATTTTTCGCCGTGCGGGTGATCTGGAACGGATCATCCTGCCGATCTCGTTTGACGAGACCAAAGAAGCGGCAAAGCTCAACCTTGAGACGCGCGCAGCGGCGGTGGCCTATCTGCAGCAGGGCGGGGCGATCGGAATTTTTCCGGGTGGCACGGTCTCGACTGCCGCGACGCCGTTTTCGATGCCGATGGACCCCAGCTGGCGCACCTTTACGGCCAAGATGATCGCCAAATCTGGGGCGACGGTGGTGCCGGTGTTCTTTGAGGGGCACAACAGCCGCTTGTTCCAATTGGCCAGCCACATTCACAGCACGCTGCGCACGGGTATGTTTATCCGCGAATTCAGGGCCAAGATGAACCGTCCGGTGCGGATCGCTGTCGGCGCACCGATCCCGCAGGCGACCTTGGCGCAATTCGCCAAAGACCCTAAAGGATGCATGGATTTCCTCCGCAAAGCCACGTATGAGTTGAGCCCAAGACCGGTCGATGCAAGTCGGCTGGGGCATGAGTTCGAAGACAGATACAAGGCGCGTCATGGCGGTGGGCATATTCGATAGTGGCTTGGGTGGGCTGACGGTGCTGGACGCCGTTGCAAAGCGCCTGCCTGATCTGCCGCTGGTCTATATGGGCGATAATGCCCATTCGCCCTATGGCGTGCGGACCCCTGACGACATCTACAACCTGACAACCAAGTCCACACAGCGGTTGTTTGATGCAGGCTGCGATCTGGTGATTCTGGCCTGCAACACGGCGTCGGCGGCGGCACTGCGGCGGATGCAGGAAAGCTGGGTGCCCAAAGACAAACGTGTGCTGGGTGTTTTTGTGCCCTTGATCGAGGCGCTGACTGAACGCCAATGGGGCGACAATTCGCCACCGCGCGAAGTGGATGTAAAGCATGTGGCGTTGTTTGCGACGCCGGCAACCGTATCCAGCCGCGCGTTCCAGCGCGAACTGGCATTCCGCGCCATCGGTGTGGATGTCGAGGCGCAGGCCTGTGGCGGCGTCGTTGATGCCATCGAGGACGGCGACATGATCCTTGCCGAAGCACTGGTCAAAAGCCACGTCGATGCGCTCAAACGGAAGATGCCGAATCCGGATGCGGCGGTGCTGGGGTGCACCCATTATCCGCTGATGGCGCAAGAGTTTCAGGAAGCGTTGGGGCCTGACGTAAAGGTGTTCTCGCAGGCGTCGTTGGTGGCAGAGAGCCTTGCCGACTATCTGACCCGCCGACCAGAAATGGTCGGCCCGGGCACTGAGTCGCTGTTCCTGACCACAGGCAATCCGGCGCAGGTGTCGTCGCGCGCGACGCAGTTCTTGCGACGAAAGATCACCTTTCAAGCAGCCTGAACCATACAATTTTCCATTCCTGTCAGAGGGATAAGACCATGAGCTACAACGTCGCCATTCTTGGCGCATCTGGTTACACCGGTGCAGAACTCGTGCGCCTGATCGCAACTCACCCAAGCCTGAACATCGTAGGGCTGTCGGGCAACTCAAAGGCCGGTATGGCAATGGCGGATGTTTTCCCACATCTGCGCCATCTGGACCTGCCGGGACTGACCACAATTGAAGAGATGGACCTGAGCGGGGTCGATCTGGTGTTCTGCGCCCTGCCGCATGCCACCTCGCAGGCGGTGATTTCGCAATTGCCCAAGACGCTGAAGGTCGTTGACCTGTCGGCTGATTTCCGGCTGCGCGATCCTGCCGACTATGAAAAATGGTACGGCAAACCCCACGCCGCACCTGAGATGCAGAAAGAGGCCGTCTACGGTCTGACCGAGTTCTACCGGAACGAAATCAAGGCC
>CAZOMZ010000190.1:0-4131 GCA_964581065.1 uncultured Loktanella sp.
AGGCTATATGCGGCCCTATTGGGTCACCTACGAACGTGACGGGTCCAACGGCTACTCCGCCCTGATGGACCTCAGCGTCGCCGAAATGCGCGACCGACTGGCACGATCGGACATCGACCTTCCGACACCGCCTGCGCAATGGGGCGATATGCGCCAGCACATCTTTTATGGAGCGGCCTACCACTGGTTCGTCATGTTCTGGAACTGGCGCTATCCGTCCTTCCGCACGCACCGCGCCCTGCCCGTGCACCGCGAAGCGGCACTTTACACAAAGCGCCTGCTTCTGATGCCCTTCATGGCGCTGGAACGGCAGTGGCGCACGCGCCGCATCAAGGCAGGCGGCTATCCCTATCATATCGCGCTGCTGCAACTTGAGCATGACGCCAGCTTTCAGGCGCATTCCCCCTTTGCCGAGATGGCCGACTTCATCGCGCTGATCGTCGACGGTTTCGCCAAAGGCGCACCGGTCCATCATCATCTGATCTTCAAGGCGCACCCGCTGGAGAACGGTAAATCACCGCTGCGCCGCCTGATCCGGACCGAGGCCGCAAAGCACGGGGTTGCCGACCGCGTGCATTACCTGCGTGGCGGCAAGCTGGCGCAGGTGCTGGATCAGGCGCGTTCGGCCGTCACGGTCAATTCCACGGCGGGGCAACAGGTGCTTTGGCGGGGCATACCGCTCAAAAGCTTCGGCACGGCAGTCTACAACAAGCCCGAGTTTATATCCGGCCAATCTCTTGCGGATTTCTACGCCGATCCGCGCCGCCCTGATGCAGCGGCCTACCGCGACTACCGCCAGTTCCTGCTGGAAACCAGTCAGGTGCCCGGTGGCTTTTATTCGCGCGCCGGCCGCAGGCAGCTTTTGCGCATGGTCACGGATATGATGCTGTCGCCGCAGTCACCCTATGAGGCCCTGACCCGCAACCCAGGCAACACGCGCCCCGATATCCGCGTTGTCGGCGGCCAGCGCTAGGTCTAGCGTGGCGGCATGACGATCGGCAAACGCCAGAACCTCTATGTCTACAACGGCGGCTTCCTGACCCAAGGACGTGTGCGGCGCATCCTTGATCTGGCCGGCTATGACATCAAGCTTGGCGCTCCGTCCGACGGCGACCTTGTGGGCGTCTGGGGGCAAAGCCCCACATCGCCGCGTGGCGAGGCCGTGGCTGACAAGCGCGGCGCGGGCATTGTCCGCGTCGAAGACAGCTTTCTGCGTTCTGTCGGGCTGGGCCGCGAAGGTGATCCGCCAATCGGTCTGAACATCGACCGCAACGGCGTGCATTTCGATCCCGAAACACGGTCCGACCTTGAACAAATCCTGTCCGAGCACCCGTTGGACGACACCGCCCTGCTCAACCGTGCCCGCGCGGGGATCGAAATGATGCGCAAGCATCAGATTTCGAAATACAACAAACATGATCCCGCGCTAGAGCCGCCCGAGGCAGGTTACGTGCTGGTCATCGACCAGACCCGCAAGGACGCCTCGATCCGCGCCAGCGGCTGCGACAGCAATTCGTTCCGCGAGATGCTGTTCTTTGCCCTGACCGAACACCCCGGCGCGCGGATCATCATCAAAACCCACCCCGAGACCGCCGCAGGTCATCGCGAAGGGTATTTCACTAAGGACGATGAAAACGAGCGGATTACGCTATGCGATGCGCCGATTTCACCCTGGGCGCTCTTTGAAGGGGCGATTGCGGTCTACACCGTCAGCTCGCAACTCGGGTTCGAGGCGATGCTGGCCGGTCACAAACCCGTGGTTCTGGGCCAACCCTTCTACATGGGGTGGGGGCTGACCGACGACCGCAAGCCCCTGCAACGGCGTCAGCGCAACCTGACACGCGCGCAGCTTTTTGCGGGGGCCATGCTGCTCTATCCGCAATGGTATGACCCCTACCACGACCGCCTGTGCAGCTTTGAAGAAGCATTGGCAACGCTGACCGCCCTGAGCCGCGCTTGGCGCGAAGACCATCGCGGCTGGCGCGCCGAAGACATGCGGCTGTGGAAGCGCAAGCCTTTGCAACAGGTCTTTGGCAGCGTCAAACCGGTGCGCTTTGGCAGGGCCAAGGCGGATGAGACGCGGCGCGTCATGCGTTGGGCCAGCAAGGGCGGTGACGGGGCGGTGCTGGTCGAGGACGGGTTCCTGCGATCGCGCGGTCTGGGGGCTGACCTGATCGCGCCACTCAGCCTCGTGCTGGATGATCTGGGCATCTACTATGACGCCACCCGCCCCAGCAGGCTGGAAGAGATCCTGAATGCCAGTGAGGGGCTGACCGATTGGGAACGCACCCGTGCAGAGGGGTTGTTGGCACGGATCACCGAAGCGGGGCTGTCCAAATACAACCTCTCAGGCGCACCGCTGCCCGACCTGCCCGAAGGCCGCCGCATCCTCGTGCCCGGACAGGTCGAGGACGACGCCTCGATCCGGCTCGGGGCGACAGAGGTCCGAACCAATGCCGATCTTCTGAAGGCCGTGCGGGACGCGAACCCAGCGGCCAAGATCATTTACAAACCACACCCGGATGTAGAAGCGGACCTCCGGCCGGGCAAGGTAGACGGGGCAGAGGATATCGCTGATCTGGTCCTGCGTGGTGCGGACCCGATCGCAGCCATCGACGCAGTGGACGAGGTTTGGACCATGACCTCGCTTTTAGGGTTCGAGGCTTTGCTGCGCGGCAAACCCGTCACCTGCCTCGGCATGCCCTTCTATGCAGGCTGGGGGCTGACGGACGACCGGACAATGCCAATCCCGCGCCGCGCTGCACGGCTCGACCTTCCTTCCCTGGTGCACGGTGCGCTGATCGCTTATCCCCGATACTTCGACCCAGTCACCCGCCTGCCCTGCCCGCCCGAGGTCATCGTTGACCGGATCGAGAACAATGACATCCCGCCCGCGCCGCGTGGGAACCGGATGCTGGCAAAACTGCAAGGGCTCTTTGCGGGCTATGCCTATCTATGGCGCGGATGAGCGGCGCCAGATGTGGCAGATATCCCCGCCGACGCGGCTGACATCATCAAGAGCAAAGCGTGGCGCGTTGCCCAAACGGTCAACGCCCATCGCGGCCAGCATCGGTGTGCCTTCTGCCCCGATTGCCATGCCGGCCGAAAATACAACAAGCTGATCGACCAGATCAGCATTCAAAAGCGAGGCCGCCAGCATACCGCCGCCTTCGCAAAAGACACGTGTAATCCCCTGTGCAGCAAGCACCCGCATCACAGACATTGGATCAACCTGACCCGAAACCGTCTCGCAGGGCAGGCTCATAGCGCCCTGTGCGGTCCAAGGGGCAACATCGGCTGCATCGCCATGACAGAGCCACACCGGCACATCGCGTGCTGTGCGAGCCAGCTGGACATCAGCAGACAGCTTCATCGCACGCGATACGACAACGCGAACAGGCTGGCGCGTCACGCCTATGCCCCGCACCGTCAGAGAAGGATCATCGGCCCGCACCGTGCCTGCGCCGACCATGACGGCATCATGGCGCGCCCGCATCATATGGACCGCGCGGCGCGCCTCCGGTCCTGTGATCCACTGGCTTTCACCTGTTGCCGTGGCAATCCGCCCGTCCAGCGTTCCGGCCAGTTTCAGCGTCACAAAAGGCCGTCCCTTGGTCACGCGCGACAGAAAGCCTGCGTGGTCGCGCGCAGCGGCTGCCGCGCAAACGCCCACCGTGACACTGATCCCCGCATCCTCCAGCATCCTGATCCCGCCGCCATCAACACGCGGGTCAGGATCACCCGAGGCGACAACGACGCGGGCAACGCCTGCCTTGATCAGACTGCCGGCGCAGGGCGGCGTCTGGCCGTGATGGGCGCAGGGCTCCAAGGTGACATAGGCTGTGGCACCGCGCGCAGCGTCACCGGCTTGGGCCAGCGCCCGCGTCTCTGCGTGGGGCCGCCCACCATCGGCGGTCCAGCCGCGACCGATGATTTTGCCGTCTTTGACGATGACGCAGCCCACCGCCGGATTGGGCCAGACACGCCCCATCCCGCGCCGGCCCAACGACAGGGCCAGCGACATGAACCTTTCATCGCTCTGAAGGGTCACTCTTCCCCGTCACCGCCCGCACCGGGGCGCAACTCGCTGACGAATTTGTCAAAGTCATCCGCAGCCTGGAAGTTCTTGTA
>CAZOMZ010000191.1:0-4127 GCA_964581065.1 uncultured Loktanella sp.
GGATCATCTGCCGGATGAACGGCTGGGGCTATCTGATCCCGCTGCAACTGAACCGCGTGCTGAAAACCGCCTTTGGTGCATGGCTTGGCTTCTTTGCCATCGGTCTTGTTCTCTGGGGTATCTACACGGGCAAGTTCTCACCGACCGAAGCGGCGGGTGTGACTGTGGGCTTCTGTATCCTTGCCGGTCTGATCAGCTATCCGATCAACAAGATCATGAAGAACAGCCCCGAAACGCCGGTCGAGCAAAAGGGCTGGTCCGAGATGTTCGTGGTTGAGGGCTTCAAGGTGCAGGAAATCCCGTCGATCGTCGTCCGGTCGGCGCAGATTTCGGGCATCCTTGCGCCGTTGATCGCGATCTCGGTTGTGATGCAGCAGATCCTGTCGCTATTGGGTGCGCAGGCCGTGATCGGTGACTTCGTGACGTCGATGGGCGGCTACTATGCCGTGCTGTTTACCGCGATGATCATTGTGTTCTTCTCGGGCATGATTCTGGAAAGCCTGCCCGTGACGATCATTCTGGCGCCGATCCTTGCGCCGATCGCGGTTTCGGCCGGGGTCGATCCGATCCACTTTGCGGTGATCTTCCTTGTGGGGGCCTCCATCGGCTTTATCACGCCGCCTTACGGTCTGAACCTTTATGTGGCTTCGGGCGTGACAGGCGTTCCCTACTTCCGTCTCTTGCGTTACATCGTGCCTTATCTGATCGCACTGATCACGGTTTGGTTCATTGTGGCGCTGGTGCCGGCAACAGCTCTGGCCTTGCTCCCGGCAAGATAAATGTGAGGCGATGGCTTACGACGACACAGAGGGCTCCGGCCAGATTCCGACCAACCTCCGGCTGCTGTTGCTGCTGGAGGAGGTCGCGAAGGCCGGTGTCCCCGTGACCCCTTCAACGGTGAACGAAGTGCTGGGCCTGCCCAAGCCGACGATTCACCGTCTCTTTGCAACAGCAGAGGCGGAAGGGTTTTTGCAACGCGATCTGGATGGCCGGTCCTATAGCCCCGGTCGCCGGATGCGGCTGCTTGCGAATAACACACTGTCTTCGGAACGGGTGCGCACGGTCCGCGTGGCGGTCATGCGCGCACTTGCGCTGCGGGTCGGCGAGACCTGTAATCTTGCCATCCCTGAACGCGAGGGGATGTACTATCTGGACCGCGTGGAAACCCACTGGCCGTTGCGCATCCAGTTGCCGGTCGGCACGCAGGTGCCGTTTCACTGCACCGCCAGTGGCAAGATGTATCTGTCGACCCTGCGGATGGACTATCTGGAAAGGTTCCTCCGCAACCACCAGTTTGATGAGCTGACTAAGCGCACGATCACTGACCCGGACATGCTCAAGCGCGAACTCGAAAAGGTGCGCGACCGCGGTTATGCCACCGATGACGAGGAATTTATGGACGGCATGACTGCTATTGCTGTGCCGGTCCTTGACCATCGCGGCAGGCTCTTGTCGACCCTGTCGATCCACGCCCCCGAGCAGCGGCGCACAGTCCCCGACCTGATCTCAAATCTTGATCCGCTACGGGAAGCGGCTTTGGAGCTGTCCGAAGTGGTTTCGCAATAGCGCGCAACGCACCCGAATTGCTGCGACATCGATTGATCTAGCCAATCCTGACGGCGATCTTCATAATGGGGCCAGCCAAAATGTCAGGGAGCCGGAATGTCACTCGCAGTTCCAAAACTTCGGTCATGTGAAGACTGTCCGATCCGCTATAATGCGGTCTGCTCGAAGTGTGATCCTGACGAACTTGACGAACTGGAGCAGATCAAATTCTACCGGTCCTATGCGGCGGGACAGACGATCTTTTTTGGTGGCGACCCGCTGGAATTTGTTGCCTCGATGGTGTCGGGCGTCAGCAGTCTGACGCGCACCTTGCCGGACGGGCGTATCCAGATGGTCGGCCTGTTGCTGCCGGGCGATTTCATGGGGCGGCCCAACCGCGATACGATTGACTGCGATGTGGTGGCCGAAACTGATGTGATGCTCTGCTGTTTCCGCCGCAAGCCCTTTGAAAAGCTGATCGAGGAAACACCCCATGTCGGCCAGCGCCTGCTGGAAATGACATTGGACGAACTGGACGCAGCGCGTGAATGGATGCTGGTGCTGGGCCGCAAGACCGCACGCGAGAAGATCGCGTCAC
This sequence comes from uncultured Loktanella sp., assembly GCA_964581065.1. Taxonomy (GTDB): domain Bacteria; phylum Pseudomonadota; class Alphaproteobacteria; order Rhodobacterales; family Rhodobacteraceae; genus Yoonia. Next base: position 2,144 of record CAZOMZ010000191.1, read on the forward strand.
TGTTGCATATGATCGCGACCCGTATGGCCTCGCTGAAACCCGGCGAGACGGCAGAGGCCATCTTTACCCTGCCCATCACGCGCGAGACGATGGCGAACTACCTTGGTCTGACGATCGAGACGGTCAGCCGCCAGATGACCGCGCTCAAGAAAGACGGGTTGATCGCCTTTGACGAACGCCGCGATATCAGGGTGCCTGATCTGGCTGCCCTGAAGGCGGAAACCGGCGAGGATTTCTAGCTCTGTCTAACGGGACATCAGGATCGGGATGTCGGCACGTTCCAGCAGGTTGCGCGTAGCACCGCCGAAAACCGCTTCGCGCAGACGCGAATGGCCGTAGGCGCCACTGACGATCATCTGCGCCCCGACCTCGCGGGCGCGTTTCAGTAGAGTTTCACAGATTGGCTGGTCGGACTTGGGGAGCACCGCGACTTCTGAGCGCGTTCCGTGCCGCATGAGGTATTGCACCATTGCGCCGCCGGGATCGGACCGTTCGGCCCCGTGTTTGGGCGGATCGATGATGCAGATATCGGTGACATCGGCCTGTTTGATCAGGGGCAGGGCGGCACGGGCCGCGGCCAGTGCTTCGGCACCGTCGTTCCAGCCCATCAGGATGTGCCCGCCAGCATCGGGGGCCTTGCACCCTTTGGGGATCATCAGCACGGGCCGTTCGGCGGCAAAAAGGCACGCTTCGACCAAAGCGACGGTTTCGGGATTGTCCTGATAGGGTCGTGGCAGGACCACCAGATCGGAGAACCGCAATTTGCGGGCCAGAAACCCGGTCAGCGCGGGGCCCTGCACAGTTGCGCTGTGGCTGGCCCAGCTTTTGAACTCGCCATGCATGCGGTCGGTGAGCCAGGTTTCGATCTTTTCGCGCTGCGTGATGGCATCGCGGGTCTGTTCGGCAATCATCAGGGCCTCGGAACCGGCAAAGTAGTTGTTGGTTTCGGTGTGGCTGATGGTGACGATATAGATGTCGAGATGTGCGCCCATCCGGCCCGCAAGCGCGATGGCCGCATCAAGCCCCTCGGTCGATTGATCGGTATCCGTCAGAATTGTTGCAATGATCTTGTAGGCCATCTTCGCCTTCCCCGCTTTGACTTGCGTCGGGGGCGATCGTTCGCGCAAAACCGCTCCTCCTGGCTGACTATGGCAGGGATCGGATTGGCCCGTATTGATCCATGTCAACTTTGCCGTTGATCCACATCAAGGACCGCGAGGGGCAGGGATTCCATAAGCAAAATCACCAAGTAGCTGTCGGACCCCTTTTTGGCGTACCGGCGAAAGAAGGGGATCTCTTATGGGGAACTATGTGAAGCTGATCGTGCTGGGGCTGATAACGCTCTTTGCCGCGATTGCAGCGAACTGGGGGCGTGATCTTGCGTATGTCGTGCACGCCGTCATCATCATGGCTGTCTCGGCGTTCATGTTCGTGCGTGTCCTGCGCAATATGGACAAGCCGGTCTATGCCACACCGGAAGGTTACATGGATGACGTCATCCGCGCCGGCGTAATCGCGACGGGTTTCTGGGGCGTTGTCGGATTTCTGGTGGGCGTGGTGATCGCTTTCCAGTTGGCCTTTCCGCAATTGAACTTCCAACCGCTTGAACCGTTCGGCAACTTCGGCCGCCTGCGCCCGCTGCACACCAGTGCGGTGATTTTTGCGTTCGGGGGCAACGCGCTGATCATGTCGACCTTCTACATCGTGCAACGCACCTGCGGCGCGCGTCTGTGGGGTGGCAATCTGGGTTGGTTCGTCTTCTGGGGCTACAACCTTTTTATCGTGCTTGCCGCCACCGGCTATCTGCTGGGCGCCACACAAGGCAAGGAATATGCCGAGCCTGAATGGTACGTCGATATCTGGCTGACCATCGTCTGGGTCGCCTTCCTCGTGGCCTTTCTCGGCACGATCTTCAAGCGGACAGAAAAGCACATCTATGTCGCCAACTGGTTCCTGCTGAGCTTTATCGTCACCGTGGCGATGC
>CAZOMZ010000192.1:0-4119 GCA_964581065.1 uncultured Loktanella sp.
AGATGGGTCGAGACTTCCCACCAGCCGGCGCTGTAGCCCGAACCGGCACCGGTCACAGCGCAGTCAACAACGCCGTTCTGCAGCGCGCCAGGGACTTCCGCAAAGGAGACGTTCACACCTTCGGCGCCCAGCGCCTCAAGCAGTTTCGCGGTCATACGGCCTGATGCGCGGACCTTCAGGCCTTCCAGATCGTCCAGACCGTTGATCTCGGCATTACAGAAGACGACCTGCGGCGGGTATGGCGCAATGGCAAGGACGTGGCTGTTGAAGCGGTCACGGTAGATGTCCGAGACCATCGGACGTGCGGCATCGACCATGGCGCGGGCTTCGTCAGCGGTCAGGGCCACCAGCGGCACGTCCAGACCTTCGAGCTCAGGCGCATCGGCGACGGCATAGTCGGCCACCGTCATGGCCACGTCATAGACGCCCTGCCCCAGCAGCGGATAGATATCGCCAAGGCCAAGGCTCATCTGGTTGTGTGTGGTCAGTTCCACATTGATCGACCCGCCGGATGCGGCAGGCAGGGTCTCGTTCCAGAAGGGGGCTTCGTACTGGTTGTGCAGCGGCAGGCTGGACCAGCTGCCCACAACGGACAGGTCTTCGGCCAGAGCGCCGGTTGCGAGGGCTGAGGTTGTTGTCAGCAGGATCAGTGTCTTTTTCACGGTATTTCTCCTAGTTGGTCAGTCTTGTTTGAGGATTGTTGTTTCTGCGTCCTCGGCCACGTCAGCGATGAGCATATGGCCGGGGGCATGGGTGATGCAGAGCGGCAGTTCGGCATCAAGCAGGACGTTCTGCGGGGTGACACCGCAGGCCCAGTAGACGGGGATTTCGCCGTCGCGGATCTCGACCGCGTCGCCCCAGTCGGGGGATGACAGGTCGGAAATGCCGATATCGGCGGGATCGCCGACGGCAATCGGGGCACCATGGGCCTGTGGATAGCGGCGGCTGATCTCGCGCGCCTGATCGACCAGACCGGCAGGGATCGGGCGCATGGTGACGACCATCTTGCCGCTGAAACGGCCTGCCGGCACCAGATCGATATTGCTGCGATACATGGGCACGTTCTTGCCCGTCTCCAGATGCCGGACCGGCACGCCATTGCGCAACAGCGCATTCTCGAACGTAAAGGAACAGCCCAGCGCGACCGTGACCATATCATCGGTCCAGGCGTCCGAAATGTCCGTCACTTCCTCGGACAGGGTGCCATTGCGGAAAACGCGATACTTGGGCACGTCGGTCCGAATGTCGATGTTATGGCCCAGCGTCGGCAGCAACGGATTGCCGCTATCGCTTACGCCAACCACCGGACAGGGCTTTGGGTTGCGCTGGCAAAACCGCAGAAAGTCGAGGGCATAGCGCTCGGGCAGAATGGCAAGGTTACATTGCAGCTTGCCTGCCGCCAGTCCGGCCGTGTGACCGGCATAGTCACCCGCGCGGATGGCACCGCGCACCTCTTTGGCAGAGGCGCCGATCAGCACCGAATGCGATACGTCTGAAGTGGTCATCAAAAGTGTTCCCGTTGCTGATCGAAAGCATCACACGGGTTTTGCAATCCATGCAAATTATCATTTTTGATAAATTGCGATAGAATTTCTGAATGTCACCGCGGATGCCCGTCGGCCCAATCCTCGGCCACTTCTCGCGCCAGATCAGCACTGGTTTCTGCAATAAAACTATAGGGTTCCGAGAGATATGAGGCAGTAAACACCAGCGGGCTCGGGCCGAAGCCCGGATCGAACTCGACGATCTTGCCGGCCTCCAGATAGTCATTCGCCAGCGCCCGCGGGTAGGGTCCGACGGCGATCCCCGCCGCGATCATCCGCAGGCTTGCCGAGAGCGACGCCGAAGCGAAGATTCGCAATCCCGGCCCCACCCGCCGCGTCAGCTCCGACATCAGTTCACGATAGGGCCGCGTCTGGCTGGAATAAGAGATCACCGGAATTCTTGAAAAATCGGTCTCTGGGTTCTGTGTTGACCGGTACCAGTGCAGATCGAAGGGCGGCAGTTCGATATTGTTGACTGTAAATTCGGACACAGGCCCCATCAGAAACACAAGATCCAGTTTCTGCTGCAGCAGGTCCGCCCGCAGGTTCAGCGAGATATCGACGGTCAGTTCCACATTCACCTGCGGGTAGCGCGCGCTGAAGGCCTGCAGAAAGTCAGGCAACCATGACTGCGCGATTGTTTCGGACGCCCCGATGCGAAACAGCCCCTCGGCTTCGGACGGGTTGGCGACGCGATGCTTGATCTCTTCTTCGACGAACAGCATCTGCTGGGCATAGGATAAAAGCTGCGTGCCGTGCTTGGTCAGCACCAGCTGGCCCTGCCCCCGCTCGAACAGTTGCACGCGCAACTCGGCCTCCAGATTGGCGATGCGGGTCGAGATCGCGGGCTGCGACAGGTTCAGCCGTTCGGCCGCCGTGCGAAACCCGCCAAGACGGGCGACCCAGAAGAACGTGCGGATTTGATCAAAGGTCATGGCCGATCCGAATGATTGATGATGTTGCCCGCCCGACGATAGAATTTTCGAATAAGTCAGCCAAGGCCGATCTCGGGGCGACCGGGGGGCCGCAATGTTTGCCAATTTACCACGTCAAGCCAATCAACCATCCCGTAAACAGACAACTTACCACCCCAAAGTTGATTTTTTGCGCGCGATAAATTCTAGTGTCAGGAAACTTGCTGCGGAGATGCGTCTTGGAAAGAACGAAAATCAAGAACATGGAGGAGTTCGCGACGCTCAGTGGCATCTCGCGCCCGACGGTCTCGAAATACTTCAACGATCCCGACAGCGTGCGCCCTAAGACCCGCGAGAAAATCGAAGAGGCGCTGAAGGAACACAACTATCGCCCGAACATCTATGCGGTGAACCAGAACCGGAAGCTGACCAAGAATGTCGGTATCGTCGTGCCGCTGCTGGTCGATCCCTATTTCGCGGAGATCGCACGCAACCTCGAACAGCGCTGCATGGATGCGGGATACCGCCCCACCCTGTTCAGTGCACACGGACAACCCGGCCATGAGGTCGAGGTGCTCGAGAACCTGCGCAGCATCAAGCCTGCCGGTGTCCTTCTCGCGCCTCTCGGGCGCGCCTCCGACCGCGAAGCGCTGCGCAAATTCTGCGAAGACGTGCCAACGCTGATCTTCGACAGCAGCGTCGAGGAATTCGGCCTCGCTTTTGTGGGGTCCGATAACAAGCAGTTCACAACCCATATCACCGACTATCTGTGCCGTACCGGCGAGCCACCGTGCTTTTTCGAGATGAAGACCCCCGCCAACCCCAACGCCCACCGCCGCCGTCAGGCTTACCTGGAGGCGATGGCAAGCTTTGGCCACGAACCGCAGGTCATCTCGGTCGATGGTGAAGGATGGCAGTTCGAGGAGATTGGCCGCATCGGCGGGCACAAGGCGCTGTCAGAGGGGTTGTTCAGGACAAATACGGTGCTTTGCAGCAATGACCGTCTGGCGATTGGTCTGCTGACGGCCTGTTATGAGCGCGGGGTCAAGGTCGGGCGCCGTGCCGACTGTGCGATTCGAGTCGCCGGGCAGGACGGGCACCCCCATTCCCGCTATACCTGCCCGCCTCTCACGACGATCTCGCACAATTACGATGCCGTCTCGAAGACCTCGGCCGACACGCTTTTCGCCGCGATCGATGGGCATATAGAACGTTGGAAAAGCACACGAATTGAAGGAAGGCTGGTTCTTCGGGATAGCGCCTGACATAAAATAAGTTTACGCGCGTAAAATTATTGTTGACGCCGCGTGACTGTATACCGTAGCGTTCCGGCACCACATCCAACTATGGGAGGAACCGGGATGTTTAAGAAAACTGCACTTGGTGCGGTGAGCGTGCTTGGTCTTGTTGCCGGCACAACCGCTTTCGCAGACGGCCACAGCGCAACGATCACGATCGCCACTGTCAACAACGGCGACATGATCCGTATGCAGGGTTACACCGACCAGTTCACCGAACAGACAGGCATCGCCGTCGAGTGGGTGACACTGGAAGAGAACGTGCTGCGTCAGCGTGTTACAACTGACATCACCACAAACGGTGGTCAGTTCGACATCATGACAATCGGTATGTACGAAGCGCCTATCTGGGGCTCAAACGGC
>CAZOMZ010000193.1:0-4104 GCA_964581065.1 uncultured Loktanella sp.
CACGCAGATGGAACGGCATATCGGCAAGCGGTTGGGGATTCCCTGCGCTGTGATCTCCTCGCCCGTGCACGTGCAGGACTTCCCCGCACGCTATTCCCCGCAGGTGGGCTTTGAGGGCGCGAATGTCATCTTCGATACGTTGATCCATCCGCTGGTGATGGGTCTGGAAGAGCATTTGCTCACCATGTTCCGCGATGACTTTGAATTCCACGACGATGCAGGCGCCAGCCACCACGGCGGCAAGGCCAAACAGCGCATCGAGGAAGCACCGCAGGTGGTGGAGGCTGCCAACGATGACAACGTCATCTGGCTGTCCGATGCCGAGCGCGAGTTGAAGAAGATCCCGTTCTTTGTGCGCGGCAAGGCCCGTCGCAACACCGAGGCCTTCGCTCTGGAAAAAGGCCTGCATGAGATCAGCCTTGATACTCTTTACGAAGCAAAGGCCCACTATGCGCGATGAGGTGATCCATAAGCCCTACCGCGTGGTGATCGTCACGCTGGACAGCCATGCGGCTGGGCCGGCGTTGCGCGTTGCCGCACGGCTGGCACCGGATTTCCCCGGCCTTGATGTCCAAGTCTATGCCGCAGCCGAATGGGCCGAGTGCCCGGAGGAACTGACCCGCGCCAAAACGGCGATTGCCCAAGGCGACATCATCATCGCGAACCTGTTGTTCCTCGAAGAGCATATCAAGGCGATCCTGCCCGCAATGCAGGCCCGCCGCGATCATTGTGACGCCATGCTGGGTGTCATCGCTGATGGTGAAATCGTCAGGCTGACCCGTATGGGTGATCTGGACATGTCCAAGCCCGCCAGCGGCGCGATGGCCCTGTTGAAGAAGCTGCGCGGCACGGCAAAGCCGTCCGCGGATTCCGGCGCGAAGCAGATGAAAGCGCTGCGCCGTCTGCCCAAGATTCTCAAGCTGATCCCGGGCAAGGCGCAAGACCTGCGCGCATGGTTCCTGTCGATGCAGTATTGGCTGGGCGGATCCGATGACAACATCGAACAGATGATCCGCTTTTTGATCGGGCGTTATGCAGAGCGTTCCGACTGGCATGGCACGACGGCGGCGCTGCCTGTCGAATACCCTGATGTGGGCCTCTACCACCCGGATCTTCCCGGACACAGGATCGTCACCGATCTCAATGACCTGCCGAAACCCGATGCCCCTGTCGCAACGGTCGGTATCCTGATGCTGCGGTCCTACATTCTGGCTTCTGACTGCGCCCACTACGATGCGGTGATCCGCGCGTTCGAGGCGAAAGGCATGCGGGTCATTCCCGCCTTTGCCGGTGGTCTGGACGGCCGGCCCGCGATTGACGCGTATTTTCAGGGACGCGTTGATGCGATGGTCTCTTTGACCGGATTCTCGTTGATCGGCGGTCCTGCCTATAATGACAGCGATGCCGCTGTTGCCGTTCTGGGAAAGCTGGATGTGCCATATATTGCCGCCCAGCCGCTGGAATTCCAGACACTCGGGCAATGGGCCACTAGTGCTCAGGGGCTTGGCCCCATCGAGACTACGATGCTGGTGGCCCTGCCCGAGATCGATGGTGCAACCAACCCGACTGTCTTTGCCGGGCGTCATGGCGCCGATGGATGCAACGGCTGTACCATCGGGTGCGGTTCGCAATCCGACTGCAAGGCGATGGCCCCTTGTCATGAGCGCATCGAATCTCTGAGCGAAAAGACCCTGCGTCTGGCGTCTTTGCGCCGCAAGCAGAACGCAGACAAGAAAGTGGGAGTCGTCCTGTTCGGCTTCCCGCCCAATGCGGGGGCGGTTGGGACGGCCGCCTATCTGGGCGTGTTCGAAAGCCTGTTCAACACGCTTACCCGCATGAAGGCCGAAGGATATACTGTCGATGTGCCTGAAACAGTGGATGACCTGCGTGCAGCGATCCTGTTAGGCAACGCGACCCAATACGGCCAGCAGGCCAATGTCGCGGCACATGTGGATGCCGACACCATCGTCCGCACCACACCGCCACTGAAAGCCATCGAAGCTGTTTGGGGCCCCGCCCCCGGCAAGCACCAGTCGGACGGGCGCGGCGTCTATGTGCTGGGTCAGCATTTCGGGAATGTCTTTGTCGGCGTGCAGCCTGCCTTTGGCTACGAGGGCGATCCGATGCGCCTTTTGTTCGAAAAGGGTTTTGCCCCGACGCATGCTTTCGTGACCTTCTATCTCTGGCTGCGGAACACATTCAGCGCCGATGTCATTCTGCATTTCGGAATGCATGGCGCGCTGGAGTTCATGCCGGGCAAACAGGCGGGTCTGGGTGCGCGCGACTGGCCGGACAGGCTGATCGGCGAGATGCCGAACGTCTACCTTTATGCTGCCAACAACCCCTCCGAGGCGACACTGGCCAAGCGCCGTTCCAATGCGGTCACGGTCACGCATATGACGCCGCCGCTGACGACGGCCGGACTTTACAAGGGTCTGGCCGAACTGAAAGACAGCCTGACCCGCTGGCGCGAAATGTCATCGGATGACGGTCAACGTGACGAGCTTGCCCTGCTGATCCGCGATCAGGCGGCTGCCGTCGATATGGCTGCGGTTGATATCGACGGGTTGTGGCTCAAACTGCTGGAGACCGAAGGGTCTTTGATCACCGAAGGTCTTCATGTTGTCGGTCGACCACTAAGCGACAAGGCCAAGGCCGAGCTGATCGCCCTTATGCCACAAGGCGAGGCGACAGAGCGGGCCGCAGCGATGCTGGGCGAGGATCATGAGCTCGCCGGACTGATGCGGGCATTGTCCGGTCATTTCATTGCTCCTGTGCCAGGTGGTGATCTGATCCGCTCGCCGCAGATTGTGCCGACAGGCCGCAATATCCATGCCTTTGATCCGTTCCGCATGCCAACCGCCTTTGCGGTGGCTGAAGGTAAGAAGCAGGCGGACCTGCTGCTGGAAACACACAAGAGCCTGCCGCGCACGGTGGCGCTGGTGCTTTGGGGATCGGACAACATCAAATCCGATGGCGGACCCATCGGTCAGGCGTTGGCACTACTCGGGGCAAGGCCGCGGTTTGACAACTTCGGTCGCCTGTCCGGCGCGGACCTGATCCCGCTGGCCGAATTGGGTCGTCCGCGCATTGACGTGGTGATGACACTTTCCGGTATTTTCCGCGATCTGCTGCCCTTGCAGACCCGCATGCTGGCCGAGGCTGCGCTGAAGTGCGCAACCGCAGACGAACCGCTTGATCAGAACTTTGTTCGCGCCCACGCGCTTGCCTATGCCGAAGAGATGGGCTGCGCGATCGAAGAGGCCGCTTTGCGCGTCTTCTCGAACGCCGAAGGTGCCTATGGCTCGAACGTGAACCAACTTGTCGACAGCTCGGCCTTTGGGGACGAAGACGAATTGGCCGATGCATATGAGGCCCGCAAGAGCTTTGCCTACGGTGTGAACGGCAAGGCAGCGCAGAACCCTGCGTTGCTGCAGAAAGCGCTGAAAGACGTCGATCTGGCCTATCAGAACCTCGAAAGCGTCGAGTTGGGCGTTACAACGGTTGACCACTATTTTGACACGCTGGGGGGCATCTCGCGGGCGGTGAAACGCGCAAAGGGCGGGCAGGCGGCCCCTGTTTACATCGGCGACCAGACGCGCGGGGCGGCAAAGGTGCGCACGTTGCAGGATCAGGTGGCGCTCGAGACACGCAGCCGCAGCCTGAACCCGAAATTCTATGAGGCGCTGCTGACACATGGCCATGAAGGCGTCCGCCAGATCGAGGCGCATGTCACAAACACCATGGGCTGGTCGGCGACTACCGGCGAGGTTGAGCCTTGGGTCTATCAGCGTCTGTCGGAAACATTCGTGCTGGATGAAGAGATGCGCAACCGTTTGGCCGCGCTTAATCCGCAGGCCTCGATGCGCATGGCAAACCGCCTGCTTGAAGCCTCGGACCGTGAATACTGGAGCCCGGATGAGGCGACTCTGGCGGCGCTGCAGGATGCGGCGGACGCACTGGAAGACCGGATGGAGGGGGTAGCAGCAGAATGAACCTCTTGCGTGACCAACAGATGCTGCAAGGGGGCGCCGCCCCCGACCCAGCGGGACTACCCCGAGGTATTTTTTAACATGAGAAGTTGAATGAAAGGAGGCTCGCAAT
>CAZOMZ010000194.1:0-4077 GCA_964581065.1 uncultured Loktanella sp.
GCCCTGCTGCATGGTCAGCGCCGCTTCCTTGAGCATGTCAAAGATGCCGCCCATACTGTCGGGGATCGTGCCCATCACAAAACAGTTGAATAGCGTCACCGACCGCGCCGTGCCTGCCCCTGCCGTGATCCGCCCCGCAGGCAGATATTTGAAATCAGCCAGCGCGTCATAGAATTTGCCTTCCCATGCGCTTGGGTCTTTTTCGACCGCTGCCAATGCGCCTGCAATGCGCCGCCATGTGTCCTCGACCGTGACGTCGATCGGGGTGCCGTCAGCCTCTTTGAAGCGATACTTCATATCCCAGATTTGTTCGGCAATCGGGGCGGAAAAGGCGGACATGGGCAGCGACTCCTTGAGGTTTGGCAGGAAAGACCTGCATCTTACGGGGTTGGGCGGGCATTGAAAACGGTCTTTGGCGACATGCGCCAAGAGACCACATGCATACAATATCTTGCGGTTGAACTCAAGCAAAACACCACATAGACCATTCGGTAGATCACCTTTGAAACCGCACCGAGTCGCCATACCTTGCATGGGTGGGGAACAGAATGAGCAAGACAGTCCATCTTCTGAAACTCTCGGTCGGAACCGAGGATATTGCCGGTCTCGAAGACTGGCAGGCGACCAAACGCGCCCAGACCGACGACGGGCTGCCGCGTCACGTCACCCGTATGTGGCCCAAGCGCGGGGAAGAAATCCTCAACGGAGGGTCCATCTTCTGGGTAATCAAAGGCGTGATCCTGTGCCGTCAGCCGGTGCTGCGGCTGGACGAATACCTCGGCGCGGACGGCATCCGCCGCTGCGCCATCGTCTGCAAACCCGGCCTGATCAGGGTCGAGGCAACGCCAAAGCGCGCCTTTCAGGGCTGGCGCTATCTGCCGGTCGCCGACGCGCCCCGCGACCTGCCCGAAGGCAGACAGGACGAAGATCCGCTACCGCCCGAACTGTCGCAGGCCTTGGCCGCGATCGGAGTCCGCTAGGCAGATCGGTGGTCCCGTGCCATGATCGGCGCGGGAGGAACCGCCATGACCATTTTCACCAGCCCCTATCCGGACGTCGCAACGCGCGATCTGAGCGTCACCCAGCATGTCTTTGCAGGCCTCGAGAACCGACCGGATGACGTCGTCCTGACCGACGGCCCCACAGGCCGTTCACTTACTGCTGCGCAGTTCATGGATCAGGTGAAACGTATGGCAGGCGGGCTGGCCGCCGCTGGCTTTGGCGCAGGCAAGACCGTCGCATTGATGGCGCCCAACATCCCTGAATATGCCGTCGTCTTTCACGCGGTCGCATGGGGTGGCGGCACGATCACCACGCTGAACCCAACCTACACCGCCAGCGAAGTCGCACACCAGCTCAAGGATGCGGGTGCCGATATCCTGATCACCATTCCCGATTTCATGGCGACAGCAACCGAAGGCGCAAATGGCCTTCCAGTCATCGCCATCGGCACACCTGAATATGCGGCCCTCTTCGGCGATCCGATCACCGAACAGGTCACTGTCGATCTGGACAGCTTTACCGTTGTCCTGCCCTATTCGTCAGGCACCACCGGTCTGCCCAAGGGCGTGATGCTGTCGCACCGCAATCTTGTGATCAATGCGGACCAGTCGATTGTCGCCGCAGACTTCCAACCGGGCGAGGTGACCGCCGCCTTCCTGCCTTTCTTTCACATCTACGGCATGGTCGTGTTGATGAATATCCATCTCGCAGGTGGCGGTGCGTTGGTCACGATGCCACGCTTTGACCTGCCGCTGTTCCTGCAAATCAGTCAGGACCACCGCTGCCCGCGGATGTGGGTCGTCCCGCCCGTCGCGCTCGCGCTGGCCAAGCATCCATTGGTTGACGAGTACGATCTGTCCGCCCTGCGCGAGGTCTTCATCGCCGCCGCGCCGTCCGGTCCGGAACTGTCAGACGCGATTGCCGCACGGCTCGGCTGCACGGCACTTCAAGGCTACGGCATGACCGAACTCAGCCCCGTCAGCCATGTGGTGCCTCGCAATGCGCCGCGCTCGGGCGCGGCGGGCGTGCTGGTGCCCAATACCTCCTGCAAGATCATGCACATCGAGACTGGTGAAGAGCTTGGCCCGAACGAAGAGGGCGAGCTTTGGATCAAGGGCCCGCAGATCATGCAGGGCTATCTGAACCGTCCCGAGGCAACCGCGGAGACGATCACGCCGGACGGCTGGCTGCGCACGGGTGACATCGCGAAGGTGGACGATGACGGTTACATGTTCATCACCGATCGCCTGAAGGAGTTGATCAAATACAAGGGCTTTCAGGTCGCCCCTGCCGAACTTGAGGCCACACTTGTCGCGATGGATGGCATCACGGATGCTGCCGTCATCGGCCGGCCGGATGATGAGGCCGGCGAGCTGCCGATTGCATTTGTCGTCGCGGGCGATCCCGCCCCGACAGAAGAGGCGATCAAAGCCCACATCACAGCCGAATTGGCCACCTACAAGCAACTGCACGAGGTGCATTTCGTCGAGGCCATCCCGAAATCCGCCTCGGGCAAGATCCTGCGGCGCTTCCTGCGGGACGGGTTGAAAGCCTAGCGGCTGGACGGCGCGGGGCGGGCCTCTATAGTTGCTGCGAACCGCATTGCGAGGACCTCATGAAGCCCACATCCCCCCGCGCCGCCCGCCGTCAGGCTGCGAAATCCGGCAAAGGCACGCTGACGCTCGAAGAGCTTGCCCAGCGGGTTGCCAAAGCGCGGGTCGCGGGCGTCGACAAGGCGCGCATCGAACGGGCCCGACGCATCCTGACGTCCTATCTGCAAACCGCCTTTGCGCATCAGATACCAGCCAAGGACGTGCTGTCCGAGATGGCCAGCGGACAGGCCGCGTGGCGGCTGGGCATGGCCCTGCGTGACGAGATGATGAAATCACCCCCCGAGGTCGTCACCAATGCCGCCTGCGCCGATGGCTGCGCCTTTTGCTGTATTCTGAATGGTGGCGAAGGCGGGGTGATCACAGCGTTTGAGGCTGCGCAATTGCATGCGGCCCTGACGCCCTTGGCAGGCCAGCCCGATGGGCGCGCATGGCACCCAAGCGGTTGCCCCGCTCTTGACCCCGAAACACGCAGCTGCCGCGCCTATGACGCCCGCCCGATGATCTGCCGGTCCTTCATCTCGACTGACGCCAGCGCCTGCGAGACCAACGCCGAGGGCGGCAAGGAGATGGGCGCGGGGCTTTTGGGCAATCACCTCGACTATTTGTTGGTTCTGGCCTTGTGCCGTGCCGCGCTCAAAGGGATCACACAGGTGCAGACCTATTCGCTCGCCGAAACGGCGGCGCTCGGTGTCGCTGGCTCGGAAGGCTTCGCCGAGGCGCGACACAAATCAAGCGCACTCGAAACCGCCTGCCGCGATGCGGTGGCGGCAGCAGCGGGCTAGATCCCCAGCACCAGTTGTAAGGTCTTCAACGTCTGGCGCTGCGCATCCGTCCAGTCGACACGGCGCCCACGGAAAAGCGTCGCCTGCGACGCATGGATCAACCCGTCGTCAAGGATTTTCAGACCGTTGGCCCGCAGGGTCTCGCCGGTTGATGTGATGTCGGCAATCGCCTCTGCCGTTTCGTTCTTGACGGTGCCTTCGGTCGCGCCCTGACTGTCGACAAGCTGGTAATCGGCCACACCATGTTCGCGCAGGAACTCGCGCACGAGACGATGGTATTTCGTGGCAATCCGCAGGCGGAACCCGTGCTTGCGGCGGAAGGCGGCAGCAGCAGCATCCAGATCGTCCAGCGTGCTGACATCAACCCAGAGCTTGGGCACCGCGATGATCAGATCAGCGCCGCCAAAGCCCATCGGCGCAAGCTCGGACACCTGACTGTCCCAATTCGCCAGCTTGTCACGCACCAGATCGGAACCGGTCACACCCAGATGGATATTGCCCGATGCCAGTTCGCGCGGGATTTCCCCTGCCGAGAGCAAGACCAGTTCGACCCCTTCGATCCCGTCAACGGCGCCTGCGTATTCGCGATCCGACCCCGCCTTGCGCAGCCCGATCCCACGACTGCCGAACCAGTCAAAGGTCTTTTCCATCAATCGGCCCTTGGAGGGCACACCCAGCTT
>CAZOMZ010000195.1:0-4069 GCA_964581065.1 uncultured Loktanella sp.
ACCGCCCCTTCACAGGCCAAGGCCGCCGGTCTCTACATGATCGCCACCATGTCCAAACATGCCGCCGAGGCAAAAGGTTGCTCGGATGCGATGATGTTCGACTACCGCGGCTACGTGGCCGAGGCGACGGGCGCCAACATCTTCTTCGTGAAGGATGGCGAGGTCCACACGCCGACGGCCGACGCCTTTCTGAACGGCATCACCCGTCAGACCGTCATCGGCATGCTCAGGGACAAGGGCCTGACCGTCCATGAACGGCACATCATGCCGGAAGAACTGGAAGGGTTCGAGCAGTGCTGGCTGACCGGAACCGCCGCCGAAGTCACCCCCGTCGGCCAGATCGGCGATTACAATTTCGAGGTCGGCGCAATCACCCGCGAAATCTCGCAAGACTACGAGAAACTGGTCCGCGCCTAAGGCGCTGGCACAACAATTCCGGAAGGGGCGCACCAGCGCCCCTTCTTTCGTTTACAGGTGGGCTTCGGTCTCGCGCGCGATGCGCAGATACTCTGCCTGACGGTGCTGCGGATCACGCAGGCGTGCGCGCTGCTGCAAGGCTAGCGTGGCACGGTGCGGACGATCCTTGTCCAGCTGTTCCCTGGTTTTCAAAAGCGCTGATTCCCGCGCTGGTCGCGTACGGTCGAGAATGTGTTTTGTCATCTGATCCTCCGATCATTGGGGGTGTAGCATAACACCAATCGGCGGATTTCCGTCAATTCTGGCGAATTTGTCTCAAATCGGCGGATAATGGCAGACCGGCGCAAAGCATTGGCCCCTATCGCGGAACAACAAATTCGGGATCATGGCAGGCCTCGTCAAACTTAGGTCGCGTTTCTTCGGCACCTTCATGGCGATTTCAAGAGTTATTGGCTTACCATGGTGCTTCCCGACAATCGCAACGCCCCGCCCAACCCGAACCGCGCCCGTATTTCCGAAAGCGAGTTCCGCCTGCGCAACCTGCTCAAACACGCACCACAGGATTTGTGGCTCGATACGATCCGGCGCACGCGAGGCGATGCCCACAACGGCCTGATCTACTGGATGCTCAGCCAACCCCAGTGCGATTTTGCAGTGGCAGCCCACGCTTTCTACCGCAGCAACCCCGCGCATCACGTCGACAACCCGCAGCCGCTGCCCGCGCGCCCCGGGCCTGACAACATGTTTGCGGTGGTGCTTTTCAACTGGGACACCGGATCATTCCGGTCACACAAACTGAAGGTCGAAGCACAGGACGCCCACCCGCGCATGGTCGCACGGCTGAACCAGAAGCTGCTGGTCCATGCTGGCGGCAGGGCCCTGCCGTTCCGTGTCCCCCCCGAATTCCAGCGACCCGAAGGCGGCCAGCCCGCGCAGATCCCGTCGCATATGTCGCCCGACGACAATCCGCAGATCTGGTCACTTTATGCCGATCTCGGATTGCAGGTTCCCGACAGCCCGCCGGGCCTCAAGCGCAAGCTGACCGCCGCAAAGGGGCTCTTGCGCAAATTCAGGCTCGTCCGCTAGCCGCCGACATTGCCCGTGGCCTTGCGCTGCTGGGCCCGTTGCAGACCCAGTTTGCGCTCGCGCCAGATGATCAGCACGCCTGCGGCAATAACGATCCCCGCGCCCAGCAACATCGTGCCTGTCGGGACTTCGTCAAAGATGAAGTATCCGATGATCAGCGCCAGCAGCATCGAGGTATAGTCAAAAGGCGCCACGAGCGATGCATCGGCATAGCGATAACTCGACGTCAGCAGGATCTGCCCGATCCCGCCCAAAAGCCCCGCCATGACCAGCATCAGCGCGATCTGCCAGCTTGGCACGACCCAGCCCCAAGGCAGGGTAAAGAGTGCCATCACCGACGATGTGATCGTGAACCAGAAGACAATCGCCGCCGTGGTTTCTGTCGCGACCATCTTGCGCACAAAAACCTGCGCCAGCGCGGCCATGACCGCCCCCATCAGAACCACAACAGCCCCCAAAGTCTCGGACACATTCAGTGACGCGCCAACCGACAGGCGCGGAGACAGCACAATCAGCACGCCAACCATCCCCAGGGCCACCGCCGAAAGGCGGAACGCCCGCACGTCCTCACCCAGAAACATCGCCGCAAAGATCACCACCAGCAGCGGCGCGGCATAACCGATCGCCGTGACCTCGGGCAGCGGCAACAGTCCCAGTCCGGTAAAGCCCAAGCCCATCGCCGTGGTCCCCACCAGCCCGCGCCAGACATGCCCCATCGGGTTCTTCGTCTTCCAGCCGCTCCGCAACTCGTGCCTGATCGCCAGCCAGCCGATGATAATCGGCAGCGCAAAGAACGACCGGAAAAACACAGCCTGCCCCGGCGGCACTTCGGCGGCCGAGGCCTTCACAAGGCTCGCCATGCCCATGAACATACAGACCGAGAGGACTTTGAATAAGATGCCGCGCAGCGGTTGCATGATGCGCCCCTTTCAGGGCGCACCCTAGGACCGTCACGCGCGCCGGAAAACCCCTATTGCGGGATGATCCGCATTGCGTCCCCTGCATCACGGATCACAAGCACCGACCCGTCCGGCAGCACCTCGACATCGCGCAAACGGCCCAACCCTGTCAGGATCCGCTCCTCGCCCACCACGCGACCGTTCTCCAGCTTCAACCGGACCAGCCCACCGGGGTTGAGGGATGCAATCAACAGATCGCCCTGCCAAGGCGCATAGGGCCCGTCATAGAAAGCCATCCCCGACGGCGCGATCACCGGATCCCAATAATAGACCGGCTCGGCAAAGCCCTCGGCCCGCGCGATCCCGTCGCCCACATCCGAACCGCGATAGTTGATACCATAGCTGACCACGGGCCAGCCGTAGTTCACGCCTGCCTGCGGACGGTTCAACTCATCCCCGCCACGCGGCCCGTGCTCGACGGTCCAAAGCGCCCCGTCAGGGCCAATCGCGGCCCCTTGGGCATTGCGATGGCCCAGCGACCAGATCAGATCGTTGCCCTCGCGCCCGACAAAAGGATTGTCCTGCGGCACCGATCCGTCACGGCCCACACGGATCACCTTGCCCACGGTTGCGGTCACATCCTGCACCAGATCACCGCTGTCGCCCTCACCGCGATCACCTGTGGTGACAAAGACCGTCCCATCCGGCATCGGCACCACACGCGACCCGAAATGGCGACCGCCGCGCACAGCCGGGCCCTGCACAAAGATATCCGCCACATCGGTCAACTGTCCGTCATTGGTCAACGTGCCCCGCGCTGCCGCCGTCACAACCCCGCCGCGCACATCCTTGGCATAGGTCCAGAAGACCGTGCGGTCGTTGCGAAAATCAGGCGAGACATTCACATCAAGCAACCCGCCCTGACCACCGACCGCCACCTCGGGCAAACCGGAAAGAGGACGGCTGACGCTGCCATCGGCATTGATAATGCGCATAGCGCCCCCGATTTCGGTGACCAGAAACTGGCCCGAAGGCAGGGCATCAATCCCCCAGGGGCTGTCCAGCCCGGTGGCAAAGACCTCGCTGCGGACAGGCGTATCGGGCAAGGCCGGTGCACGGGTCTGGTTCTCGAACGCAGGGGCGAAATCGGCATTGGCGGGGCCTTGGGCCACCTGAGCAGCAGCCGTCACCGGCAGGATCATCAGGGCAAGCGTGCGCAAAAGCATGGGCAGTCCTCCTCTACAGACGAGACATAGCCCAACGCGCCGCTTCGGCGACGGTTGGATCGGCATCCTCAAGCAAAGGTGAAAGGGCAGGGATCAACCCCGCATCACCCGAATTGCCAATCGCATAGGCCACATTTCGTACAAAGCGGTCACGCCCGATGCGCTTGATGGGCGAGCCGGAAAACTTCGCCCGGAACCCTGCATCATCCAATGCGGCCAGTTCCGCCAGCGGCGGCGCTATCAGATCGTCCCGCGCCGCCAGCCGCGCGTCGCGCCCGCTTTTGGCAAATTTGTTCCACGGACAGACCGCCAGACAGTCATCACAGCCGTAGATGCGGTTCCCCATCAGCGGGCGCAGGTCTTCCTCCACCGGGCCTTTGTGTTCAATCGTCAGATAGGAAATGCAGCGGCGCGCATCCAACCGGTAAGGGGCGGGAAAGG
>CAZOMZ010000196.1:0-4022 GCA_964581065.1 uncultured Loktanella sp.
AGACCAAAGTGATGGTCCGCGGTGAATTGGTAATGGATCCGCTGCGTCATGCAGTCAAATGGAAGGGGAGAGACGTATCCCTTACGGTGACCGAATTCTTGCTGTTGCAGGCGCTGGCACAGCGTCCCGGCTTTGTGAAAAGCCGCGATCAGCTTATGGATGTGGCCTATGATGATCAGGTGTACGTGGATGACCGGACCATCGACAGCCATATCAAACGGCTGCGCAAGAAGATGCGGAACGCGGATGACGAGTTTTCAGCGATCGAGACACTTTACGGTATCGGGTATCGCTACAACGAAGAGTAACGCATGACGGCAGCGCCAAAGATCGATGTGCGCGACCTGAAATCTGTGCGGCGTGCCGCACGGACACCCGATCTGTTGCTTGGTGACGATTGGGTTGATCCCGATATCCTTGAAGAAGGCGAAGAGCCCCGCAACACCCGCTTTGGCCGTATCATGGCGCTGCGCCGGTCTCCGATCGCGCGCAAGATCGTAACATTCAATCTTGTTGCGCTGATCCTGCTGATTGCCGGTGTGCTGTATCTCAGCCCGTCCCGTGACAGCCTTGCCTACCAGCGCGCCAAAGGGCTGGTGAACGAGGCACAGCTGATCGCCGATGTTTTCGAAGCGCAGCTTCCCGCGGTCGCTCCGGTCGATCTTGCAACCGGAGACGGTGTTGATCCGGTCACCACATTGGCCAATCTCAATCTGCGTGGCGGCGTCGAGGTGGCGGTCTTCGGGCTGGATGCGAATGTCATCGTCCGCACGACCGGCGAAACGAACAATGACGAGCTTGCCGGACTAGACCAGCGGACGGGTGGCACCGTCATCACCGATTTCCTGCTGGCCGCATGGGACGGGGTGAGTGGCGTCATCCTTGCCCCCTTCGGCAGCGCGGCCCAAGAAGAGGGTCAGTCGCTGCTTGAGCTTTCGCGGCAGAGCGTCCGTGACGCGCTGGAGGGCGGCACACAGCTTGTCGCCACCGAAATCTCCGGTAGCACCAGCTTTGTCGTCACAACACCGATCCTGCGCAACAACGTGCCTGTGGGTGTCATCGCCGTGACCACCGCCGCGGGCGAGGTTGACAGTCTGGTCAAGCGCGAGCGTGAACAATACCTGCGCCTTTTCTTCGTCGGTGTGCTGGTCAGCATCGGTCTGAGCCTTGTGCTGGCCTCGACCATTGCCAACCCGTTGTCGCAGCTTGCAACCGCGGCTGAGGCCACACAGGAACGCAACGCCCGCAAGATGTCGCCCAAGCGTGTGCGCATCCCCGACTTTACGGCCCGCCCTGACGAGATCGGACGCCTGTCGGGTGCACTCCGCCGCATGGTCCGCGCCCTTTACGAGCGGATCGAAAGCAATGAACAATTCGCCGCTGACGTGGCGCATGAGATCAAGAACCCCTTGGCGTCCCTGCGGTCGGCCGTCGGCACGATGCGTGTGGCCCGCCGCGATGACCAACGCGAGAAATTGCTCGAAGTGATCGAGCATGACGTCAAACGTCTTGACCGTCTGGTCAGCGATATCTCGAATGCTTCGCGTCTGGACAGTGAACTGGTCAAGGAAGAGGAAGAATCCTTCGACCTCGTGAACATGCTCAACAATATTGCCGAATTCCTTGGCAAAGAGGCCCGCCTGCGCGGGGTCGAGTTTGTCGCCGATCTGCCGTCGACTCCGATCATGGTGCAAGGCCTTGAGGGCCGCATGGCGCAGGTCTTTGTGAACCTGATCACCAATGCGATTTCCTTCTGCGAGGATGGCGATGCGATCCGCCTCTGGGCCCGCACCCGTCAGAACCGCGTGCTGGCCGTGGTCGAGGACACAGGCCCCGGCATTCCCGAGGACTCGCTGACCAAAATTTTCCAGCGCTTCTATTCCGAGCGCCCCGCAGGCCAGTTCGGCAATAACTCCGGCCTGGGTCTGGCGATCTCGAAGCAGATTGTCGAGGCGCATGGCGGCGTGATCTGGGCCGAGAACATCCGCCCGACCAAGGCCGACCCTACCTCCGAGCCGCTTGGCGCGCGTTTTGTCGTAGGCTTGCCACTTTAACTTCGGGACTTGCCCATGTCCGAGACCTTTCACGCCTCGGCTGTCGCCTGGAACGGGCGGGGTATTCTGATCAAAGGGGCGTCGGGTTCGGGCAAATCCGGACTTGCACTGTCATTGATGGCATGGGGTTGCGACCTTGTGGGTGATGACCGCGTCAGGTTGCAACTGCACGACGGGCGATTGCATGTGCTGCCTGCCGAAACGATTTCCGGTCTGGTCGAGGCGCGCGGTCTGGGCATCCTGCGCGCTGCCCATATCAAAAGGGCGGAACTGGCCTGTGTCGTCGACTTGGACCAGACCGAAACCCAGCGTATGCCGCCCCAGCGCAGCATCACGCTAATGGGATGCAGCTTGCCCTTGATCTACCCGAGCACAGCGCCAAACTGGTCAGCAGGACTATTGCAACTGCTCAAAGCCGGGTGGAGCGACCGATGACCAAGAAGGCCCCAGCGCCAGCCTTGCCCGCACCCGATGTTGTGCTGGTGACCGGACCCTCAGGTGCGGGCCGGTCGACGGCTGTCAGGGCGCTGGAAGACCTCGGGTTCGAAGTGATCGACAACCTGCCCCTGACCCTGCTGCCCCGCCTGCTGGGCGGGCCGCCGCCCGAGCGTCCGCTGGCCTTGGGGCTGGATGTGCGTAACCGCGATTTCGGGGTCGCAGCCCTTGCCGAATGTATCGCCGAAGTGACTGCCATGCCCGGGATCGCCGCACAGGTCCTTTATCTGGATGCAAGCGAGGAAGAACTCCTGCGCCGCTATTCCGAAACGCGCCGCCGCCATCCGCTTGCCCCCGAAGGCACACCGCTTGAGGGGATCACGCGGGAACTGGCGCTTTTGGTTGATGTGCGGTTGCGGGCCGATATCCTGATCAATACCGACGGTCTGTCGCCGCATGATTTGAAGGCCGAGATCAGCCGCTGGTTTGCCACGGGCGATGCGGGGCAATTGAGCGTCACGATCCAGTCGTTTTCCTATAAACGCGGTTTGCCGCGCGGCCTTGATATGGTGCTGGACTGCCGTTTCCTGCGCAATCCGCATTGGGATGCCGCCTTGCGCCCTCTGGACGGGCGCGATCAGGCGGTCGCGGACTATGTGGTCGCAGACACGCGCTTTGATGCCTTTTTCGGGCAGACCCTTGGCATGCTGGAACTGCTACTTCCGGCCTATCAGGACGAGGGCAAGGCGCATTTCTCGATCGGCTTTGGCTGTACGGGCGGGCGCCACAGGTCGGTGATGATGACCGAACAGATTGCAGAGGCTCTTGCACAAGCGGGCTGGCATGTGTCTAAACGGCATCGCGAGTTGGAGCGTCAGGCGGCGCAGGTGAGCAAGGAACAACAGGCTTGATCGGGATTGTAATTGTCGCGCATGGCAGGCTGGCCGAGGAATACCTCGCCGCAGTCGAACATGTCGTGGGTCCGCAACCCGGAATGGTCAGTATCGCTATCGGCCCCGACGATGACCGCGCCGCAAAGCAGGACGAAATTTGTGATGCTGCCGATGGCGTGGACAGCGGTGATGGGGTTGTGATCGTCACCGACATGTTCGGCGGCTCGCCCACCAACCTGTCGCTGCGGGCCTGTAGCCCTGAAAACCGCCGCATCCTCTACGGGGCCAATCTGCCGATGCTGATCAAGCTGGCCAAGTCCCGTCACGCCTCGGTGCCCGATGCGGTCGAGGCCGCGATTGCCGCCGCGCATAAATACATCAACAGCCACGACGGCGGTCTGCCCAGATGAGCTATCGCAAACTGAAGATCCAGAACATCAAGGGTCTGCACGCGCGCGCCTCGGCCAAACTGGTCGAGGTCGTCGAAAGCTTTGATGCCAGCGCCCGCGTGAGCCGCGATGGCGAGACAACCTCCGGCGACAGCATCA
This sequence comes from uncultured Loktanella sp., assembly GCA_964581065.1. Classification (GTDB taxonomy): domain Bacteria; phylum Pseudomonadota; class Alphaproteobacteria; order Rhodobacterales; family Rhodobacteraceae; genus Yoonia. The sequence goes on from CAZOMZ010000196.1 coordinate 3,931, forward strand.
TGGGGCTTTTGATGCTGGCCGCGTCAATCGGGACGCATATCGAGGTCGAAACCTCGGGCCCGCAAGCCGAAGAGCTGGCCGCCGCAATCGAG
>CAZOMZ010000197.1:0-4012 GCA_964581065.1 uncultured Loktanella sp.
GGTGGAGATGTGACCCGATCTCCGGCGGGAACTGATTTCCGGCAGCAGGCGGAGGGAATCACCTGACCGCCGAAATGAAACTTATGCCACCAGACGATAGCCGCCCGATTCGGTCACAAGAAGGCGCGCATTGGACGGATCTGGTTCGATTTTTTGGCGAAGACGGTAAATATGTGTCTCCAATGTGTGCGTGGTGACACCGGCGTTATAGCCCCAGACCTCATGCAGCAGCACGTCGCGGGCGACAACGCCCTCGGTCGCGCGGTAGAGGAACTTGAGGATATTCGTTTCCTTTTCCGTCAGGCGGATCTTTTTGTCTTCCTCGGTGACCAGCAGCTTCTGAGCGGGCTTGAAGGTATACGGCCCAAGCTGGAAGATCGCGTCTTCGGACTGTTCGTGCGTGCGCAGCTGGCTGCGAATCCGGGCCAGAAGGACGGGAAACTTGAAGGGTTTGCTAACATAGTCATTGGCACCTGCATCGAGCCCGAGAATGGTGTCGGCGTCGCTGTCCTGTGCCGTCAGCATAACAATCGGACATTTGATGCCCTGTTTGCGCAGCACGCGGCAAAGCTCGCGGCCGTCGGTGTCAGGCAGGCCCACGTCAAGGATCATCAGGTCGTAGAGACCTTCCTTTGATTTCACCAAAGCGCTTGCGCCATCGTCAGCCTCGAACACGTCAAAGTCCTCGGTCATCAACAGCTGTTCGCCCAAGGCTTCCCGCAGGTCGTCATCGTCATCTACCAGCAAGATCTTCTTGAGTTGTGCCATTTCGGGCCTCCTTTGTCTTCATTCTCAGACATGTGCCTTTGATACGCAGCCGACAAGCAGAGGGATGAATCTTTCACACGGACGTGTGATTTGACGCGCAAATGTTTCACTTTGGTGGGGAAACGGCTATCTGTTTGAAACAAATCACAAGGCAAGGCGCGATGGGCTTCTCCCCCGACATTACAGAGCGTTTGGCGCGCGCCCGCGCCGATCTGCGCATGGGTGTGCCCGTGGTGCTGGCCGGAGGTGGCGTCGTCATGGCGGCCGAAACACTGGATGCCGCCCGTCTGGCGGATCTGCGTGCCTTGGGCGCGCCTGTGTTGGCCATCACGGCGTGGCGGGCGCAAACCCTCAAGGCGCGGGCATATGACGGGGATGTGGCACGTGTCCGCTTGCCTGCGGATGCACGGCTGTCATGGGTGCGTGCCATTGCCGATCCGGCTGATGATCTGCGCAATCCGATGAAAGGACCGCTTGTCTCGGAAAGGGAGGGGCCCGCCGATCTGCACCGCGCGGCTATCGCCTTGGCGAAATCCGCGCGTCTGCTGCCAGCCGCCTTGGTGCTGGAGACCGCCGATCCAGCAGGCTTTGCCGCCACCCATAACCTGACCATGGTCCCCGAAGAATCGGTCGTCGACACGGCCCTCAGTCCGATGCATGAAATCGTGCAGGCCCGACTCCCGCTTGAGGTTTCCGAGGCCGGTCGCCTGCATATCTACCGCCCCGAGGATGGCGGCGAAGAACACTATGCCGTCGAAATCGGCACGCCGGACCGCACCAAGCCGGTTCTCGCACGGTTGCATTCTGCCTGCTTTACCGGCGATCTGCTCGGGTCGCTGAAGTGCGACTGCGGCCCGCAGTTGCGTGGCGCGCTGGCGCAGATGGGCGAAGAAGGGGCAGGGGTGCTGCTCTACCTCAATCAGGAAGGGCGCGGCATCGGCCTCGCCAACAAGATGCGCGCCTACTCCCTGCAGGATCAGGGGTTCGACACGGTCGAGGCCAACCACCGGCTCGGTTTTGAGGATGATGAGCGTGATTTCCGCATTGGCGCCGATATCCTGCGACGGCTGGGGTTCTCACAGGTGCGCCTGCTGACCAACAACCCCGCCAAAGTCGAGCGGATGAACGCGTGCGGCCTCACTGTCGTGGAACGGGTGCCGCTCAAGGTGGGCGAGAACCGGCATAACCATGCCTATCTGGCGACCAAGGCGGCCAAATCGGGACATCTGTTGTAGGCGGCTCGCGTGATGAAACCCACTGACCTCGTCCTCACCCCAACCCACGTCCGTTTCTTGAGCCGCCGCTTTCCCTGCACCATCGGGCGCGGCGGCCTGACGGACCGCAAACGCGAGGGGGACGGCGCCACACCGCGTGGCACGCACCGGATTGTCGGTATGCTCTACCGGCCCGACCGCATGGCGCGACCTGCAGACTGGGCGTTGCCGATTGGCCCCTCTGATCTCTGGTCTGACGATCCCGCGCATGAGGATTACAACCTCATGGTCCGCGCACCTTATCCCCATAGCCACGAGCGGCTGCGCAGAGCCGATCCGATGTATGATCTGGTGATCCTGACCGACTGGAACTGGCCCTATGCCGTGAAAGGGCGCGGGTCGGCGATTTTCATCCATCAATGGCGCGGACCGGGGCGTCCGACGGCGGGATGTATCGCTTTCCGGCGCGACCACCTGAAATGGATTGCAGCCCGCATCCGCCATGAAACGCGGCTTGTTATCGCATAACGCGCACGCCTTGCGCATTCTGTCCCTGCACAGCAAAAGGGATGCGCAATGAAAGACCAAGGCCCCATGATGACCCCTGACGAAATCGCCCTGCTGCCCTATCGCCCTTGCGTGGGCGTCATGCTTGCCAATCCGCGCGGGCAGGTCTTTGTCGCCCAACGCCGTGATCGTGACACCGACGCATGGCAGATGCCGCAGGGCGGGGTGGACAAAGGCGAAAACACGCGTGACGCGGCCTTACGCGAGCTGGAAGAGGAGACCAGCGTCCCGCCAAAACTGGTGACGATCGAGGCCGAAACGAAAGGCTTGATCCGCTACGATATCCCGCACGATCTTGTGCCGAACATCTGGGGCGGGAAATACCGCGGACAGGAACAGAAATGGTATCTGCTGCGTTTCCACGGTTCTGACCGGGATATTGATCTTGATACAGATCATCCGGAGTTCACCGCGTGGAAGTGGATGGCCCCTGATGATCTTGTCGCCAGCATCGTGCCGTTCAAGCGGGCCGTCTACGAACAGGTTCTGGCCGAGTTTCGGGAGAAGCTGTGATGCGTCTGTTGCTGGCGGCCGCATTGATCTGTTTGACCGCAACTCAGTCGGTGGCCCTGTCCTGCATGCGCCCTGATCCGATCGAGACGTTTCAGCGACTGGCTGCCGCCGATGAAAGCTATTTCGTTCTGCGCGGCAAGTTGAGCTTTGACGAGACTGCCCTGCCGCCCAGCGTGGGCACCAACGAGATGATGCAACCAGTCCCGATCCCCGGGTTCTTTCACGGAACGGGCCTCACCAAAGAGGGTTTCACGAGCGACTATGTCAGCAATGTTCTGTTGCAGGTTAATTGTGCGGGGCCGTGGTGTGGGTCGGCGCAAAGCAATGTCGATGCGGTCTGGTTCGTGCCTTTCAGTGACCCGCCTGCAATTCTACAGGCCGACCCCTGCGGCAGCATGACATTCTATGACCCGTCCGACGCAGTTATTGAGATGCTGGAAAGCTGCATGGCGGGCGGTACCTGCGCGCCCATTACTAACTAATCATTTCCGGGTCCGTTTGACCTTGCGTGCGGTCTTGGCCGCCTTCTTGCGGGCCGATCCCTGCTTGCGTCGCGCAGGTTTGCCGCGGCCCTTGCTGGGTCCGCGTGGCATGATGCGGTCATCCAGTGTGATCAGTTCCACGATCAGGCCGCCGGTCGTTGGCGTGACCTCGGCAAGTTTTACGGTCGCCCGCTGGCCCAATCCGATGACCATGCCGGTGTCTGACCCCATCAGGGTCTGGCTTTCGGGATCGTAGTGGAAATACTCGCGCCCGAGCGTCCGGATCGGGATCATCGCATCCGCACCGGTTTCATCCAGCTTCACGAAAACCCCGAATTTCGCGATCCCGCTGACCTTGCCGGTCAGTTCGGCCCCGACGCGCTCTGACAGGAAAGCGGCCAGATAGCGATCAGAGGTGTCCCGTTCGGCGGCCATCGAGCGACGCTCGGTATCGCTGATCTGTTTGGC
>CAZOMZ010000198.1:0-3999 GCA_964581065.1 uncultured Loktanella sp.
TTTGGCTATTTGCTGCCTGTGGTGCGCCCGCGATGAGCTTTGATGCGGATGTGACCGCCTGCGCCGCAATCGTGGAAAAGGCAGACCCGGACCGGTTCGCCGCCGTCATGGCCAGCCCGGTTGCGGCGCGCCCTGTCCTCTTTGTGCTCTATGCCTTCAACGTGGAGGTTTCGCGCGCCCCTTGGCTCACACAAGAGACCATGATTGCCGAGATGCGCCTGCAATGGTGGCGCGATGCGCTTGAGGAAATCGGGCAGGGCGGCAACGTGCGGCGTCACGAAGTTGTCGACGCATTGGCCGAGGTGCTGGACGCCGAGGGTGCTACCTGCCTTGACGGTCTGATCGCGGCGCGGCGCTGGGATATCTACAAGGACGCCTTCGAGGATGCGGCGCATTTCGATGACTACATCAACGCGACCTCAGGCCACCTGATGTGGACTGCGGCGCGGCTGCTTGGCGATGCGGATGAAGCGGTTGTGCGCGATCATGCTTACGGGGTCGGAGTTGCGAATATGTTTCAGGCGATCCCCGCGCTCGAAGCGCAAGGCCGCAAGCCGCTGATTGATGGGTCGACACAAGGCGTTGCCGCACTTGCGCGGGCAGCACGCGACCGGATGGAGAGGGCGGCAAAGGGTCGCCGGTCTGTCTCGAAAGATGCAGCGCCAGCTTTGGTGGCAGGCTACCACGCGCGGCCAGTGCTGCGCGCCGTGGAAGCGGACCCGTCACGCGTCGCCGCAGACGCGCTGGACACAAACCCCGCGCGGGACAGTCTGCGTTTCCTGAACGTGAGCCTGCGCGGCTGGTGGCGCTAGACCGCCATCTTCGGCTGGCGCACCAGCCAGATCAATGAACCGCCTGCCAGTACGAGGAACGGGACCATCGCGAGGTTGACGGCGGTCCACCCTTCGACCGCTGTGCCGCCTGAGCAGTTCATGAGACCGCCTGAGGCAAGCGATGCGACCGTCACCATACCAAAGACCAGCATGTCGTTCATGCCCTGCACCGATCCGCGTTCTTCCGGACGGTGCGCGCCCGCGAGCATTGTGGTTGCCCCGATGAAGCCAAAGTTCCAGCCGATGCCCAACAGGATGAGTGCAACAAAGAAGTTCTCGATCTCGACGCCTGCCAGCCCCACGACACCCGCCGCTGCAAGGATTGCCAAACCCGCCGCCATGATCTTTTCCACGCCGAAGCGGGCGATCAGGTGGCCCGTGAAAAAGGACGGGGCGAACATTGCCAGCACATGCGCCGAAACAATGTCATTGGCATTGTTGGTCGTGAACCCGCAGCCTACCACGGCCAAGGGCGTGGATGTCATCACGAGGTTCATCAGAGAATAAGAAACCATCGCGCAGATCATTGACACGAGGATGCGTGGGTCGCGGAGAAGTTCCCTGCGGGACCGGCCCGCCACGGTTGCCACCTGCGGTTCGGACCGTGTGCCTTTCGGCAGATCCAGAAAGAGGAAAAGCAGCATGCCGACGAGGTTGAGCACGATAATCGCAAGATATGTGCCCAGGAAGGGCACCACATAGGCATCCTGCACCATCTTGTTCAGTTGCGGCCCGACGATCGCCGACAGAAGGCCACCGGCCATGACATAGGAAATCGCTTTGGGGCGGAAGTCTTCCGAGGCCGTATCGGTTGCGGCGAAACGGTAAAAACCCTGCGCGGACATATAAATACCGGTCAGATATGAACCGCAGAGCAGGATGAAGAACGACCCTACATAAAGGCCATAGGCCCCGACCGCCGCACCAGCCGCCCCCGCCAATGCGCCGACCATAAAGCCGTATCGCCGCCCGTTCCGCTGCATCAGCGGGCTGATCCATGGGGCGGTGGTCATCGATCCGAAGATGATGAAGCTGATGGGCAGCGTGGCAAAACAGATGTTCGATGCCAGCTGAATACCTGCCAGTCCGCCGATCACGAAGATCATCGGCAGTTGTGCGCCAAGGATCGCTTGCGCGAGCACGAGCACGGTCACATTGCGCTTGGCGCGGCGGTCATCGGTCATTGTGGTCATGGCATTGGCTTAGGGGGCAAATTGGGGGCTGGCAAGAGGCCTCAGGCTATGTCGATCAGGTGGGCAAAGCTGCCGCTGACGCGACCCTTGATCAGACCCATCTGGGGCAGGGCAGTGCCTTCAGCGTCTGTGGCCGAGAAAAGCGGTGTGCCCTCGGCGCGGATTGTCGTTGCATAGTGGAACTCATGGCCCTTCCAGTCCCCCGCGAAAGGTCCCCTGGCAGTTGAGAGATTGCGATAGCCCAGATGCAGCTTGCGCCGCGCAAATGAGGTCTCAAGCGGCAACAGCCCCGCCATCTGATGCGTTATGCCTTCGGCGTCGGTCAGGGCTTCGCCCAGAGTCATATAGCCCCCGCATTCGCCATAGATCAGCGCGTCGGAGGTCCGCAGGCTGTCGAGAAACCGCGGATTTGCGGCAAGCCGCCCTGCGTGGAGTTCTGGATAGCCGCCGGGGAGATAGATCAGGTCGGCGGTCGGGGCGGGTTCGTCCGCAACGGGCGAGAAGAACGAGAGTGCCGCGCCTGCCGCCCGCCAGTCGGCCAGAAGATGCGGGTAGGCAAAGGCAAAGGCGGCGTCCTGTGCAATCGCAATGTTTTGTGCTGGCGGCGGGATGCGCTTGGCGGTGGTTGTGGCCAAAGGTGCCACCAACTCGGCCAGACCCGCCATATCGCAATGCGCTTGCACAAGTGCTGCGGCGGCATCAAGGAAGGCGTCCAGATCGGGTCTTTCCTGCGCCTGCACGAGTCCAAGATGCCGCGATGGCTGGCTGATACCTGCGCTGCGCGGGACCGCGCCGAAGATGCGCACATCGGCAAGAGCGCGGCGCAGCATCGCCTCGTGTCGCGGAGAGCCGATATTGTTTAGGATGACGCCCGAGACGTGGATGCGCGAGTCGTGGGTGATGAAACCCTTTACCAGAGGTGCCACGGAACCGGCCATCCGTGCGGCATCGATGACCAGCACGACGGGGATATCGAGAATGCGGGCCAGATCGGCACTCGAACCTTTGCCATCCGGTGGCGCGCCGTCGAAAAGGCCCATCGCCCCTTCTATGATCAGGGGTGTGGTGCTTCCGGCCAATGCCCTGATCCGGTCCGGTGACATCGCCCATGCATCGAGGTTTACGCAAGGCTGGCCGCAGGCCGCTTCGTGAAAGCGCGGGTCGATATAGTCGGGGCCGGATTTCGCGCCGCGAAGAGCCACGCCCCTTTGACGAAGCGCGCGCAAGAGCCCCAGCGTGATCGTGGTCTTGCCGCTGCCGGATGCGGGGGCGCTGATCAGGAAGCTCATGCCGCGATGCGGGCGCCGGATGCCTCCGGCGGGAGTATTTTTGGCAAAATGATAAGGCGCATCAGGCGGATTCGGCCGGGCGGCCACGTCCGAGTGGATCAAGATCGCGCGGCGCTTCGCCTGCCGCCATCCCCTGCCAGTCCAGCACTTGCCGCATCAGGACCGAACGGCCCACGCAGATGATGGCCGGCGGCTCCATCCCGCTGGCGGCGATGTCATCGACAATATCTCCAAGCGTGGTTTCCAGCACTTGCTGGTCTTGTGTTGTGGCTGTGGTCACAACCGCCACTGGTTCCGAAGCGGGCCGTCCGGCGGCCAGCAACTGCCCTGCAATCTGGGCGATATGTTTCATCCCCATATAGATGACGATGACCTGACTGCCCTTGGCGATACTGGCCCAGTCAAGAGATCCCGGTGTGTTGCCGGACTGGTCGTGGCCTGTAACAAAGGTGACGGACTGGTTCACGTCGCGATGGGTGACGGGGATACCCGCGTAGGCCAATCCGCCGATGCCCGCGGAAATGCCGGGAATGATGCGGATCGGGATGCCATGCTGGACGAGGGTCTGCGCCTCTTCCCCGCCGCGCCCGAAAACGAAGGGGTCACCACCTTTCAGGCGCAACACGCGCTTGCCCGCACGGGCAAGGTCCACCAGCCGCAACGAGATGTCGCGCTGCTTGGCCG
>CAZOMZ010000199.1:0-3985 GCA_964581065.1 uncultured Loktanella sp.
ATTCATAGGCAAAGCCGACCGTCAGCACGCCGAGGAACACCATCATCGACCAGAAACCGACCATGCTCACATCCTGGAACGCGACGGCCCAAGGGAAGAGAAAGGCGACCTCAAGGTCAAAGATGATGAACAGGATCGAGACGAGGTAGAAGCGCACGTCAAACTTCATGCGTGCATCGTCAAATGCGTTGAACCCGCATTCATAGGCCGAGACCTTTTCGGGGTCGGGGTTGCGGACGGCGACAACGGCTGCTGCAAGGATCAGGATCAGGCCCAGCGCAATCGCAAGACCCAGAAAGATCAGGATCGGCAGGTATTCAGACAGCATTTCCTGCAAGGGGTGTTCCTTTCGGCTCGGCCCGCCGTGCAGCGCGCCGGAAGTTGGCTATCGGTTGCATACCCCCGCCACCAGCGGTGGTCAACCAAAGCAGGGGCGCCAAAGTGTCACTTTTTTCCGAAATCGTTTTGCAGACCGGCGGGGGCATCTGCCGCAAGCCATGCCGCCATCAGTCAATCATTGGCGCACGTGGCGACAGGATCGCACCAGCGGCCGCGACGAGTGACCGATGATGCGCCAGGCCATTGGCCCGCGGCTCATGGCCAAGCAGGCCATCGGTCATCTCGGTCAGGTTGTCGGCCTGCTGATCTGTCAGCCAGAACAACACATACATTCCCAGCGTGAAATCACCGGGCATATCGCGCACATCAACGATGCAGCCATCCGCCGCGTCCTCGAACCCGAGCGACGTGACCGTCACAGCACCGGTCCGTGACAGCAGCATCACATCATGCCTTTCGGCGGTGCTGTCCAGCACCTTGGCATCGACCGTCACACAGTCATCCATCCCGTCGGCATCGGCCGTCGCAACAGCGACCTCAAAGAAGCCGTTGTCATCTGCAGGCCCCGTCAGAATACGCCCACGGCGCGCCTCGGGGCGCAGGGCCAGCTGCTGGAACGCGCGGCGTGCACTGCAAGGCAGGGCCTGACGCAGGTGCAGCACACGCCGCACAACAGGTCCGCCATAAGCCAGCGCACCCAGAGCAATCTGCAAAAGCACGACCAGCACACCGGTCAGGGCCATGGCAAACCCGATCAACAGCGCCAGCGCACCCGATTGCTGCTTTACCGGCGCCCAGAGCGAAAGCTGCTGCATCAGCGGCATCAGCAATACCAGTACCGTCAGAGCCACCGACAGGGCCAGCGATTCAATCGTCACATTCGGGAACAGAACCACATGCGCCACAACCACCAGCGCCAGCCCCATGGCTGCGACACTGGCCTGCCCGGCAGAGATCACGGACGGATCAGCAAGTGACACCGCCATCAGCACCAAAAGCGGAATGGAAACTGCCACCGCAATCAGTCGGCGCAGCCGCATCAGGCGATAGATCATCTGGTCAAACGTGGGCCATTGAAAGAGCATATCGGTCTCCTTTGAAACCGAGAATGCTTTCAAATGTGTTCATAAGTTGGACCGGAATCGGGCATTACCCGCCCGATTCAGCGCTCCAAGACGGTTTTCGACGCTCAAAAAAGGCAGAAATGCCTTCTTTCGCCTCGTCAGAGCGCCATTGGGCGATCAAAGCGTTAATCGATCTTGCGATTGTCGCCTCGTCGATCACAGGCCCGAGCGACCTTGCAAACCGCTTGGCGGCGGCGACCGCTCCGGGGGCGGCCGCAAGATAGGGCGCGATTTCTGCCTCGACCGCGGCCTCCAGCCCGTCGGCACTGACGGCACGCGCCACAATGCCCAGCCGCGCGGCCTCACCCGCGTCAAAGACCCGCCCCGACATAAACACCTGCCGCGCCTTCGCCTCGCCCATGCGCGCCAGCACGTATGGGCCGATGGTGGCGGGGATCAGCCCCAGCTTTACCTCGGTCAGCCCGAATTTCGCGTGATCGGCCGCAATCGCGATATCACAGACACAGGCCATCCCCACGCCACCGCCCAGCGCATTGCCCTGCAGCTTGCCAATAACCGGCTGCGGCAACGTGTTGAGCGCCCCCAGCATCCGCGCAATAGAGGTCGCCGCCTTGCGGCGCATGTCATCATCTCCGCGCATCTGCTCCTGCATCCATGCCAGATCGCCGCCCGCGCAAAAGGACGGCCCCGCCCCCGTCAGCACCACCACACGGATATCATCACGCGCAGCGATCTCTGCGGCGGCCCCGGTCAGCGCATCAATCAGAGCCTGGGACAAGGCATTGTGTTTTTCGGGCCGGTCCATCGTCAGGGTCGCCACCCCGCGCGCATCCACCGAAAGATCAATCATCGCATCGCCCTCGCCATCTCCGCGGCCCGCGCAATCACCGCCACGTCCACGCCCGTCTCAAAGCCGCGCCGGTTCAAAAGATCCAGTACGGCTTCGGTTGCAACATTCCCCGGCGCTCCGGGCGCATAGGGGCATCCGCCAAGACCACCTACCGCCGCGTCAAAGGCGCGCAATCCCAGATCGAGCGCCACATCCACATTGGCGAGGGCTTGCCCGCCGGTATCATGAAAATGCCCCGCCAGTTCGGCCACCGGCACAACCGCGCGCACAGCCTCGATCATCCGGCCAACCGTCTCGGGTGCGCCCTTCCCGATCGTATCGCCCAAAGACACAGGCATCGGCGCCACATCACGCAAGCGTCCCACCACATCCGCCACCTGTTGGGGCGCGACGGGTCCATCAAACGGGCAATCGGTGACACAAGACACATAGCCGCGCAAATGCACTCCGGCCTCTCCGGCGGCCTCGGCCACGGGGCGCAAAAGATCAATCGACTGCGCAACCGAGCAATTGAGGTTGCTTTGCGAAAACCCCTCCGAGGCAGAAATGAAAACGGCCACGCTATAGTCCTGCCCCACCTGCCGGGCCGCAATGAACCGGTCCCAGCCGCGCATATTGGGCACCAACACCGCCAGACGCGCCTTAACCGCAGGTAGGCGCACCAGGAGTTCATCGCTTTCTGCCATCTGCGGGACAGCCTTGGGGCTGACGAAGGCCCCGACTTCGATCTCACGCAGGCCCGACCGTGCCAGCATCTCAATCAGCGTCAGTTTCTCGGCCAACGGAATCACCCGAGGCTCGTTCTGCAAGCCATCACGCGGGCCAACCTCGTGGAGATGGACAAACTCAGCCACGTCTGTCCCTTCTCATGTTCCCAAATACCTCGGGTGAGCGCCGGAGGCGCGAGGGCAGAGCCCTTAGTATCCCAAAGTCAAACATCACGCCTCCGGCTCCAATGATGCGACCAGATCACCCGCCGCCACCTGCTGGCCTGCGGCAACTGCAACCGCCGCCAGAACCCCGTCACGGGGCGCGCGCAGCACGTGTTCCATCTTCATCGCCTCCAGCACGACCAGCCTCTCGCCCGCCGAGACCGCCTGTCCGGCCACAACCGCCACTGATGAGACAAGGCCCGGCATCGGGGCGAGCACCGTATCGCCCCCCTGCGCGGTGCCCGCGCGATCCAACGGATCAACCACGGTGAATGTCTGCGATGCAGCGCCGAAAACCGTCACCCGATCGCCATGACGCAAGGCAGGCGCCCCCCAGTGCATACCATGACGACGCAAGGCGCAACGCGCCGATCCCAGTGCGACCGTCACATCATCCGGCCCTGTGATCTCAAGCCGGAGGTCAAATCGCTCGGCCCCTTGCGCAAGGGATATCACCCGACCGAGCGGAGCCCAGAGGCTGAAGCCCGTCAATGGCCCGTCCTGCACACCCGCAGCCGTCACCGCTGCAATGGCGATCTCGCGCAAGTCGGGCGCAGGCTCTGTCGTCAGCGCAGCCCCCCTGCGCGCGATCAATCCGGTGTCAAAGTCACCCGCCGCAAAGCCCTGATCCCGCGCCAGCCGCCGCAGAAAGCCGATATTGGTGACCGTTCCGGCGACCTCGGTCGCATCCAGCGCCGAGGCAAGCTTGCGCAGCGCTGCGGTGCGGTCTGTGGCGTGGACGGTGACTTTGGCAATCATCGGATCATACCAGGGCGAAA
>CAZOMZ010000200.1:0-3977 GCA_964581065.1 uncultured Loktanella sp.
CCTGCGCGGCGAGGACCTTTTCAAGAAACCCGGCGTGGCCGAAACCATCGACTGGGCGAAATGCCTGCTGGCACTCGATGTGATCAAGCTCTCGCCCGAAGTTATCGCCGACACGCTGGGCGCGGTCCTGAAATATCAGGACGACATCCAGAAACTGCAAGGGTCAGAGGCCAAACGCATCCTCGATGCGGCACGCGCCGATCTGGTCCCATGATCCTTCTCATGTTCCCAAATACCTCACAGGGGTCCGGGGATGTGAAATCCCCGGTCCGGCGGTGCTGAGATGCGCTACCCCGCGTTGCCTTTACCCGAAGACCCGAAACTGGCGCAGAACATCATGCATTTCGGACGCGCCCTGCGGCGGGCGGGGTTGCGCGTCGGAACTGGGCGGATACTTGATGCCATCCGCGCGGTAGAGGCTGTTGGCTTTACCTCGAAACGTGATTTTTACTGGACCTTGCACGCCTGTTTTGTCTCCCGTCCCGAAGAGCGGGTGATCTACGGGCAGGTCTTCCGCCTTTACTGGCGTGACCCGCAGTATCTGGATCATATGATGGCAATGCTGCTGCCGGCCGTGCATGGCGTACAAGAGGACCGCAAGGCACAACCCGCCGAGAAACGCGCAGCCGAAGCACTGCTCGACGGTCAGGATCGCCCCTTGCCGCAACGCGAAGAGACCCCTCAGGACGATATCGAGATCGATATTGACGCCAGCCAGACCGCCTCGGCCGAGGAACGGCTGCGGACCCTCGATTTCGAACTGATGAGCACAGACGAGATGCAGGCAGCAAAGCGCATGCTTGCACGGCTGACCCTGCCAATCGCGCCTCTGCGCAGCAGGCGGATGCAGCCGGGGCGTGGTGCACTGGTAGACTGGCGGCGCACAATGCGCGCTGCCATGCGGCACGGGGGCGAAATGACGCGGCTTTACAGCCGACGCCACCGGATGCGCTATCCCAACCTCGTGGTGCTCTGCGACATCTCGGGGTCCATGTCGCAATATTCGCGCGCGGTGCTGCATTTTGTGCATGCGGTCGCCAATGCCCAGGGACAGGGCTGGGCAGCGGTCCATGCTTTCACTTTCGGTACGCGGTTGACCAATATCACCCGGCACCTGCGCCAGCGCGACGTCGACGCAGCGCTCGCTGCGGCAGGGGGCGAGGCGCAGGACTGGGCGGGTGGCACGCGGATTGCCGACTGTCTGCACGCTTTCAACCGCGACTGGTCACGGCGGGTCATGGGGCAGGGGGCAGTCGTCTTGCTGATCACCGATGGCCTTGACCGTGGCGGCGAGAACGATCTGGCCCGCGAGATGGAGCGGCTAAAGCTGACCGCCCGTCAGGTGATCTGGCTTAACCCGCTTTTGCGCTGGGACGGCTTTGCACCCAAAGCGCGCGGCATTGCAGCGATGCTCCCCCATTGCACCAGCTTCCGCGCAGGGCATAATATTGCCTCGTTACAAGGGCTGGCTGCGGCCCTGTCTCGTCCGGAGGACGGGGGCGAAAAAGCGCGGCTAATGGCGCTGTTGGACCGCGACGTCGCATAGGGGGACGGCTCATGACTGACCAGATCACTGACCTGCCGAAACTGGCGCTCGACTGGCACCGCGCAGGGCATCGTGTGGCCTTGGCCACGGTCGTGCAGACATGGGGCTCGGCCCCGCGCCCTGTGGGCAGCCAGCTTCTGATTGACGCCGACGGCGCGATGGAGGGGTCGGTCTCGGGCGGCTGTGTCGAAGGCGCAGTGATCGTCGAGGCCATGGACGCGATCGAGGACGGCACGTCGCGCCTCTTGGAATTCGGCGTCAGCGATGACGAGGCTTTTGCCGTGGGGTTGGCCTGCGGGGGCGAAATCAAAGTGCTGGTAGAGCCTGTGGGCGGAGCCATGCCGGTCGGGATACTGGAAGAATTGGTTGCCCGGCGCGCGGCATCTGAACCTGTGGCCTATGTGACCGGCCTCGGTGGTGGCACGACGCGTTTGGCGGGGGTAGATGAGTTCCCCGACCGTTTCCGCATGGATCAGTCCGGCATCCTTGAGGATGGCGAGACCTTCGTCGGCATCCATAATCCACCCCTGCGCATGGTTGTGGTCGGTGCTGTCCATATCGCCCAGCACCTGATCCCGATGGCGCAGGCCTGCGGTTATGCCGTGACCCTGATCGACCCGCGCCCCGCCTTCGGCTCTGCGGCGCGGTTTCCGGATGTCACCATCGCCGATGACTGGCCGGACGAAGCGCTGGCCGCGCTCAAGCCCGATGCGCGCACGGCGATTGTGACCCTGACCCATGACCCTAAACTGGACGATCCTGCGATCAGAACTGCGCTCGGGTCGGACGTCTTCTATATCGGTTGCCTCGGATCAACCCGCACCCATGCCAAGCGTGTCGCGCGGCTGGTCGAGGCAGGGTTTGCACCGGAACAAATCGCACGCCTGCATGCGCCCGTGGGTCTTGATATCGGCGGGCGGCAACCGGCAGAGATCGCCGTGAGCATCATGGCCGAAGTCATTGCCTCACTGAGGAAACGGACTTGAAATTCGGCGTGGTGCACCCTGACGCGGCGGATGGGGCAATCCTTGCCCATTCGGTCAAGCTGGGCAGCGCAAGGTTGCGCAAGGGTGTGGTGCTTGGTCCTGCGGATATCGCGCGTTTGCTGGATGCCGGTCTGGACGCCGTCACGGTGGCCCGTCTTGAAGAGGGTGATCTGGGCGAAGACCCAGCCGCAGCGCAACTGGCTGTAGCGCTCGCCGGACAGGGCGTGCGTGTCAGTGCCGCGGCGACGGGGCGGGTCAATCTTTTTGCGGCGGCAAAGGGAATCATCGCGGTCGATGCTGCTTCCATTGCTGCATTCAACGCCGTGAACCCGATGATCACCGTTGCCACCGTTCCGCAATATCACCGCGCCGATGAGGGGGCGATGATCGCCACGGTCAAGATCATCTCCTACGGGGTGCCTGCCGCGGATGTGGAAAGGGCTGCGTCTGCGGGGGCGGCGGCTTTGCGGCTCTTGTCTCCGCGTTACCGCACTGCGGCCTTGATCGAAACAACGGTGGGCGAAACCCCGTCCACCAAGGGTGAGGATGCTTTGCGTGGACGGCTGGACAGACTGGGCCTGAGCCTGGCGCCGCGGCGTCTGGTGTCCCATGAGCCAGCAGCTGTCGCCGAGGCGTTGCGGGGCTGCGCAGAAGATGTGATCTTCATCCTCACTGCCTCGGCGACGTCAGATATTGCTGATGTCGGCCCGCTGGGTCTGAAAATGGCTGCGGGAGAGGTCACGCAGTTCGGGATGCCCGTTGATCCGGGCAATCTGCTGTTCCTTGGCACCCTTGGCGACCGGCCTGTCATTGGCCTGCCGGGCTGTGCGCGTTCGCCTGCGTTGAACGGAGCGGATTGGGTGTTGGAACGGGTGATTTGTGGCGTGCCGCCCAGCCCTGCGGATTTTGCGCAAATGGGTGTGGGCGGATTGCTCAAGGAAATTCCGACGCGCCCCAAGCCGCGCGCCGAGATCTGATACCTTCTCCTGACCTTCCCCGCGGGGAAAGCGGGCATTGCGTTCACGAATTGGTCACTTCCTGCTGACGCGGGCCATAAACGCCTGATTTTCCGGTCGTTCCTTCGCAGTTGCAGCGTAAGTAGGGTGTTCTCAAGACCCGTTCCGCGTGCTTAACTCATTCCCAAAGCAAAACATATCTGGGAGGAATCTATGCCAACGGTATCCATGACCGTGAACGGGAAACCCGTGTCCGGCGAGGTCGAAGGCCGCACGCTGCTGGTCGACTTTCTGCGGGGTGACCTGCATCTGACCGGCACGCATGTGGGCTGCGATACCTCGCAATGTGGCGCCTGTGTTGTCCACGTGAACGGCGAGGCCGTGAAAGCCTGCACCATGTTCGCAGCCGAAGCTGACGGTGCCGAGGTCGGCACGATCGAGGGGCAGGCGAATGCTGATGGATCGCTCAATGTCATCCAGCAGGCGTTT
>CAZOMZ010000201.1:0-3623 GCA_964581065.1 uncultured Loktanella sp.
CCTTCCAGCACGTAAAGCCCGTGTTCCATCACATGGGTTTCCAGAAACGGGATTACCCCGCCGGGTTCGAATGTCACAATGGTGACATGCATGTCGTGGCGCAGGTCGGCAGGATCGACAAAACGGGTCGTGGCCCATTTGCCCTCGGTGCCCGGCATCTGGGTCGGAGCGATATCATTCTCGTTCAGGACAAGAACATCTGGGGCATCGAGCCCCTCAACCGCCTGATAGGCTTTTCTGATCCAGTGAAAGCGCGTAACCTCGCCGCCTTCGTTATGCAGCGTCCAGCCGCTTTGTGGTGGCAGATAGGCATAGCCGCCCGGCGTCATCTGATAGGTTTCTCCACCCACACGCAGCGTGGCCGTGCCCTCGACGACGAACAAAACGCCTTCAGCCGCCGGGTCGGTCTCGGCGCGGTCCGACCCGCCGCCGGGCTGCACTTCCATGATATATTGCGAGAAAGTCTCGGCAAAACCGGTCAGGGGGCGGGCAATGACCCAGAGTCGAGTCTTGTCCCAGAATGGCAGAAAGCTGGTGACGATGTCCCGCATGGTGCCTTTGGGGATGACGGCATAGGCCTCGGTAAAGACCGCACGGTCGGTCAGAAGCTGGTCCTGACCGGGGTGGCCGCCCGTTGGGGCATAGTATTTGCGGGTCATCACTGCTCCTGCACAAAGAACGTCTTTGACGGGACTATGCGTCAGCACACCATGTCAGGCCAGCCGAAAAGCACGTGGACGAGGATGTGATCAGCTGCGCTGGATGGACAGTCGCGCTGCAACGCCTGCGTGCCGGTCTTCAAATTCGAGCCCGCCGCCGTGCAGTTTGGCAATCGTGGCAACAATCGTCAGACCCAACCCGTGACCATCAATGGTCGCGGTATTTTCGCCGCGCTGGAAGGGCTCTAGCAGGACTTCGATATCGCGGGCGGAATTGGTGGTGCCTTCATCCTGCACAACGATCGTTGCGCTCAGCCGGTCGGCCTCGATCGAGACTGTGGCACGGCGCCCGTATTTGATTGCATTATCGATCAGGTTCGTGATCGCACGCTGCAGCAGGATCGGGCGAGCGATGACAACGACGTCGCGATCCTGCGAGACCGTGCTCTGCCCCTGCCGCGACATGAATATGGACCGGCCACCCTGCACCACAATGTCGCGCGCCTGATCCAGTTTCACAGGACGGCCCACATCCTGATAGTCGGCAACAATCGCTTCGACCAGCGCGGTGAGGGAAAGCTTGCGCGGGGCCTCGGCGCTCATCTCGGCTTGCGTATAGGTCAGGACGCTTTCGATGATGCCTGTCATGCGGTCGATATCCGTTTCGAACTTGTTGCGCAGGGCAGGGTCGGGGATCAGAGCGGCACGCAGGCGCAGGCGTGTGGCGGGGGTTCCGAGGTCATGGCTCACGCCAGATAGTACTGCGGCGCGGCTGGCAAGCTGTTCGCGTTCGGCTTCCAGATAGTTGTTCACTGCCGTGACGATCTCTTGCAGTTCATGCGGTCCATCGGCCTTGTAGCTTGTCGGCCCCCCGAGACGCTGGCGGTTCATCAACTGGCCTGCAAATGACGAGAAGGCACTGGAGAGGTTCAAAAGAACCGTGATCATGATCCCCAGACCGATGGCTGCCATAAAGACAGCCGGAAGGCGGCGGTCGGATGGTGCGGCGTCACAGCCCCAGACTTCGGAAGCTTCGACACGCAGCCACGGGTCATCGCCCATCTTTGCCAAGACGACAGGATCGCTGCAGAGGGCCGCAAGTTTGGCCGCAACGGCGCCGAAGGTTTCGGCAGCGGTCTGTCCTTGGCGATGTGGCAGGTCGGCAATCGGGTAGGCGATGCTGGGTGACAGGATAACCAGCACGGCAGGTGCTGCATCGGTCAGGTTCGCCGCGTCCGCCGAGATCGGCACATTGGTGATCCGCGCTGCAGCTGGCACGCCGGCAATCTGGCGGAACTGGCCTTGCTCTGCGAGCATCTGGTCAGCTGGTTCAAGCGCAACGAGGCGACTGCCTTCCGGCGGGGCAGTGCCGTTCTGCATGGCATAGTAGATCGTGACCCCCGCAGCGTTGGCCGCCTGCTGGTGCGCGCGCCAGTCTGCGTTGGACTGGCTCCAGAGCCAAGCCGCCGCACAGCCAAGAATGAACGCGGCCCCGATCAGGCTCGTGCCGACTGTCCTTAAGGTCGGTGAGGTGGCCTTCACGGCCCGACTTCCGTGACATCGACGGCAAAGACATATCCCACGCCGCGTTCGGTGCGCAGCAGCTGCGGGTCTTTGGGTTGGGTCTCGATCTTGTTGCGCAGGCGACCGACAAGCACATCAATCGCGCGTCCGGTTGCTTCGCTGGCCGGGCTGGCCTCGCCTGTGACATCAAGTGCCACGGCGATTTCCTCGCGGGTGAGCGGAATATGCGGATTGGCCAGCAGCACCTTCAGCAGCGCCGTCTCGCGTTTTGAGAGCGCGACCTGAATGCCCGCCGGAGACAGCACCTCGTCGGTCTTTGCGTCGTAGCTCCAGCCATTGAACGCATAGGTCTTGGTGTTGCGCCGATGCGCCAGCGACGATGAACGGCGCGCGCGCGATAGCACCGCCTTGACCCGTGCCAGCAGCAGATCGGGGTTGAACGGTTTGGCCACATAGTCGTCTGCGCCCACCGCGTAACCTTCCATCCGCTGGTGGTCCGCCGAGAGGGCCGAGACCATGATGATCGGGATATCCTGGTCCCGGCGCAGGCGGCGGCAGATCTCGAGACCGTTTTCGTCACCCAGCATCACATCCAGAAGAATAAGATCGACACGGCCGTTCTCGAAATGGCCGCGGACTTCGCGCTCGGTTGCGGCCGGCAGAGCGATCGTGCCGTTCTGACGCAGGAACTGGGTCATCATCTGCCGCATGTCGGGATCGTCATCGACCACTAGAATACGGGGAATTGGCACGGGCGAACCTTTTTGATGTGGTGGTCATTTGCACGGCAACAGGGGCTGCCGTGTCTCACTATGTAACAACATGCAACAGAATCGACAGCTAGGTAACAACACGTAACAAGGTGACAGGATTTCTGCATGTCGCCAGTGAAACCCCGCCATGAATGCATTGCAATGCGCAGGGGCGATCCGTCAGACATTGCGTATTCCGTCCGCACAAGCGGATATTTCTGGGAGGAAAAAAGATGAAAAATTACGTAATGGGCGCTGTTTCCGGTCTTGCGATTGTCGCATCGACTGCCGCATTCGCAGGTCCCGAAGCCGAAGTCCTGCACTACTGGACATCCGGCGGTGAAGCCAAATCCGTGGCTGTGCTACAGGAAGAATTCGCCGCAAACGGTGGCACATGGACCGACATGCCGGTCGCAGGCGGCGGTGGCGATGCAGCAGGCACAGCCCTGCGTGCCCGCGTGCTGTCCGGCAACCCGCCAACCGCAGCGCAGATCAAAGGCCCGGCGATTCAGGAATGGTATGAAGAGGGCGTTCTGGCTGACATCACTGCAGTTGCCGAAGCCAACAACTGGGCCGACGTTCTGCCCGCATCCATTGCAGGTCACATGCAGTGTGAAGGCGCATGGTGTGCCGCCCCTGTGAACGTGCACCGCGTTGACTGGATCTGGGCGAACGCTGACGTTCTGGA
>CAZOMZ010000201.1:3633-3910 GCA_964581065.1 uncultured Loktanella sp.
GGACGAATTCAACGCGGCCGCCGAAAAGCTGCAAGCCGCTGGTATCATCCCGCTCGCTCACGGTGGGCAGGCATGGCAGGACGCAACTGTTTTCGAAGCAGTCGCGCTGGGCATCCTTGGGCCAGACGGCTTCCACAAGGCCTTTGTCGAGCTGGACATGGACACGCTGACCTCTGACGAGATGAAAGCCGTCTTTGACCAGATGCGCACAATGCGCGGCTTCGTCGACGACAACTTCTCGGGTCGTGACTGGAACCTTGCCACAGCGATGGTCATG
>CAZOMZ010000202.1:0-3623 GCA_964581065.1 uncultured Loktanella sp.
AACCCTTTGACTTGCCCGACCTGATGAAACGCGCGGCCCGCGCGCTTGAGATCAAGCGACGTGCGCCCGCCACAAGGGAGCCAGGCAAAGCTGCCACAGAACATGCCGGCGATTTGCCACTGGTCGGACGGACGCCCGTCATGCAAGAGCTGTACCGGCTGGTCGCCCGCGTGATGAACACGCAGTTGCCGGTGCTGATTACCGGTGAAAGCGGAACCGGAAAGTCCCTGATTGCCCGCGCCGTGCATGACTTTTCAGACCGGCGCAGCCTGCCGTTCGTCGTGGTGTCTGCATCCGATCTGGAGGGTATGGACGGTCCCTCAACAGTGCTGAGCCGCGCCAAGGGCGGCTCGATCCTGTTTGACGAGGTGAGCGACCTTTCCGAGCATGCCCAGGCACGCATTGTCCGGATGCTGGATGCTTTGGGTGACAATGCCCCGCGGATCATGGCGACATCGCAGTCCAACCTGATGCTGCGCATGGAAGAGGGGCATTTCCGCGAAGACCTGTTCTACCGTCTGGGTGGTGTGACCGTGGCCGTTCCGTCTCTGCGCGAGAGGGTCGACGATATTCCTCTGCTTGCCGCGCATTTTCTGGCCCGCGCCGAACGTGATGGTGCTCCGGTCCGCCGTTTTGGCGACGCGGCCCTTGATCTGGTGCGCGCCTACAGCTGGCCCGGAAACGTGCGTCAGCTGGAAAACGCGGTCCGGCGGCTGGTCTTCACCTCGACCGAAGAGGAAATCACCCGCAGTGAAGTTGAAACGGTTCTTGGCAACCAGCCTGCGATAGAACCGCTCCGCTCGGGCGGGGAGGGCGAAAAGCTTTCGGCGAGCGTCTCCAAGCACCTGCGTCGCTACTTTGATCTGCATGGTGGCGTTCTGCCGCCCCCCGGTCTTTATAACCGTATCCTCAAAGAGGTAGAGGCGCCGCTGATCGAGATTGCGCTGGACGCCACCGGCGGCAATCAGGCGAAATGTGCCGACCTTCTGGGGATCAACCGCAATACCCTGCGCAAGAAGATTACAGACCTCGATATCCGCGTGACACGGCGCCGCAAGTTGATGTAAAACCGCAACATAAGCGTGGCATTCCTGCGTCATTTGCAGGCAGGACCATAAAACAAAGCGGTATCGTGGGGGCGACCCCACCCCAACAACAGGGCAACACGCGTGCAGCGTTCCCGTTTCGGACTGGACTTTGCAAGGCTCAGCCGTTGGCTGCGCCAAAGGCATGTGCAGAACGCATTGACGACTGTTCTTGTCATAGGCGCGCCGGTCTTGGCGGTGCTGACCTATGTTGTCGTTGGTCCGCTGGATCGTGGACCATCTTCGAACCTGCTGCGATTGGTGCTGACGGTCGATCTGATCTACGTGCTGATTGTGACGGCACTGGTCATGCGGCAGGTGGCGCGGATTATCTCGGCCCGCCGTGCGCGGTCTGCCGGATCGCAGCTTGCCGTGCGTCTGACGGGTGTCTTTGCCCTTTCAGCATTGGTGCCGATTGTCATGGTGGCGGTCTTTTCCGTGACGCTGATTTCCATTGCCATCGACGGTCTCTTCTCTGAGCCGGTCGGCAATGTGCTGCGGACGTCTTTGACAACCGCGCAAGCCTATGAACAGGAACACCGCCGCGAGATCGCCCGCGATGGCAGCGCGCTTGCGGCCTATCTCAACCGCGAGCGCCAGCAGAACCTTTTCATGGATGACGGCGAGGTGCGTGTCGCCTTGGGCGAGGTGCAGGCCCAGATCGAGCGCGGGTTGACCGAAGCCTTTGTGATCGACGGGCTCGGCACGATCCGTGCGCGCGGGGCGCGGTCTTACGAATTCCACTACGAACGCCCGACCGCGGAACAGTTTACGCAGGCCGAGGAGGGCGGGATCGCCATCATCCAGGATTTCCCGAACAATGAATTCCGCGCCCTGATCCCGCTTTCTGCCTTCCGCGACCGCTATCTCTATGTCACCCGTGCAGTTGACGGGAATGTGCTGTCGCTGCTTGACGACACAACCGAGACCGTCGCCCAATATGACGAGTTGTCGAACGAACGCGGAAGGCTCTTGTTCCAGTTCGGACTGCTTTACATGGGCTTTGCCGTGATCCTGATCCTCGGGGCGATCTGGGGCGGGCTGTGGTTTGCCGAACGTCTGGCGCGTCCGGTGGGGCGGCTGGTGTCCGCGTCCCAGCGGGTGGGTGCGGGGGATCTGGATGTGCGCGTAATCGAGGATGACGGGCAGGACGAGATTTCCCAATTGGGCAATTACTTCAACCAGATGACCGAGCAATTGAAGGGTCAGCGCGACGAGTTGCTCAAGACAAACGAGACAACCGAGCGCCGCCGCCGCCTGTTCGACAGTGTGCTGAGTTCGGTCACCTCGGGCGTCGTCGGGCTCGACGCCGACGGGCGTATCGCTTTCGTCAACCCGTCCGCCCGCAGGCTCTTGTCGGTGGACGAAGGCAGCGAGGCCATGGCGCTGGTCGTGGCTGTGCCTGAGTTCGCAGACCTCTTTGCCGAAGTGCGCGACAGCGACCGTGAAAGCGTGCAGAACCAGATCAACCTGACGCGCAACGGCCAGCAGGAAAGCCTTCTGGTGCGGATGTCGGAACGGCGCACCGGTGATGGGGCGCTGGAAGGGTATGTTGTGGCCTTTGACGATGTGACGGACCTTGTCAGTGCGCAAAGAATGGCCGCATGGGGCGATGTTGCCCGCCGCATTGCCCATGAAATCAAGAACCCGTTGACGCCGATCCAGCTGTCCGCCGAACGCATCAAGCGCAAGTTCCGTGGTCAGGTCGGCGAGGACGCGGACAAGCTCGACCAGATGACCGATGTGATTGTGCGGCAGACAAATGATCTGCGCCGGATCGTAGACGAGTTTTCGAAATTCGCGCGCATGCCCCAGCCGGAATTGCAGATGGCAGACCTGACTGCGCTGGTGCAGGATGCAGTGGCGCTGCAAACGGCCGGACAGCCCGAGGTCCGGTTTTCGGCGGCCTTGCCTGACGGACCCGTGTTGGTCGATATGGACGGGACAATGATCGGGCAGGCGCTGACCAATCTGCTCAAGAACGCAGGCGAGGCAACCGAGTCCTACATCGCAAAATTCGGGGCGTCGGGCTACCATCCGGAAATCCGTGTGACGATGTCGGCAACGGACAGCACTGTGCAGATTACCATCGCCGATAACGGTGTCGGGCTGCCGGAAGACCGCGCGCGGCTGTTCGAGCCCTATGTGACGACCCGCGACAAGGGCACGGGCCTCGGGCTGCCCATCGTCAAGAAAATCATCGAAGAACACGGCGGCACACTGACCCTGATGGATGCCGACGTCTTTGACGGCCAGTCACACAGCGGGGCTTGCGCCGTCATTCAATTACCTGTTGTCTCGGCCCCGGAGCGGGTCGCAAAAGTTCCAGCATGAGGGAAATCATGGGCGATATTCTGATCACCGACGACGAACGCGACATCCGTGAGCTGATCTCGGAAATCCTGCAGGATGAGGGGTTTACCACCCGACTTGCCGGAACCTCAGATGAGTGCATGGCGCAGATCGCCTCTGAGGTGCCTGCACTCATGATCCTCGATATCTGGCTCAAAGACAGCAAGATGGACGGGATCGACATCC
>CAZOMZ010000202.1:3633-3892 GCA_964581065.1 uncultured Loktanella sp.
AAGCAGGGCGCCTACGACTTTATCGAAAAACCATTCAACATTGATCAGCTGCTTGTCGTGATCCGGCGCGCGATGGAAACGTCGCGCCTGCGTCGCGAAAATACGGCATTGAAGCGGGGCGAGACGCACAGTGCCGAGCTTTTGGGCGACAGCGCCGCCTTCCGAACGCTCAAAAGCCAGTTGGACAAGGTGACAAAATCCAACGGCCGCGTGATGCTGACCGGTCCCGCGGGTGCGGGCAAAGAGATTGCCGCGCGCT
>CAZOMZ010000203.1:0-3885 GCA_964581065.1 uncultured Loktanella sp.
ATGTGCTGGATGACGGCACCACGGCACGGTTGGGCGAGAGCCATTTCGTGATGACCACGACCACGGCCGCGGCGGGTCTGGTGATGCGGCATCTGGAGTAT
Source organism: uncultured Loktanella sp. (assembly GCA_964581065.1). GTDB lineage: Bacteria > Pseudomonadota > Alphaproteobacteria > Rhodobacterales > Rhodobacteraceae > Yoonia. The sequence goes on from CAZOMZ010000203.1 coordinate 102, forward strand.
GTGCTGCAGGCGATCCGGCCTGACTTTGATGCGCAGGTGATCTCGGTGACAGAGCAATGGGCGCAGTTTGCGGTGGCGGGGCCAAAGTCGCGCGAATTGCTGAATACCGTTCTGGACCAGCCGATCAGCGATGAAGACTGGCCCTTCATGGCCTGCGGCGCGGTCAGCGTGGGCGGCGTTGCGGGGCGGCTGTTCCGTATCTCATTTTCGGGCGAGCATGCTTATGAGGTCGCGGTGCCCTCGCGCTATGGCGAGAGCTTGTTCCGGCAGTTGGTCGCACAGGCCGAGGTGATGGGCGGTGGCCCCTACGGCATGGAAGCACTGAACGTCCTGCGGATCGAGAAGGGCTTTATCACCCATGCGGAAATCCACGGGCGCACGACGGCGTTTGATATCGGTATGGAACGCATGGTCAGTGCCAAGAAGGACTGCATTGGCAAGGCGGCAGCGGCGCGCCCCGGTCTGGTTGGCGAGACCCGTCAGCAACTGGTCGGGCTGAAGTCGAAAGGGGTGGATCATGTTTTGTCGGCGGGGGCGCATCTTTTCGACCAAGGGGCCAGCCATTCACGTGTGAATAGCAAAGGCTATGTCACCTCGGTTTGCTATTCACCGACGATTGGCACCCATCTTGGCCTTGGTTTCCTTGAGAACGGACGCGCGCGGCATGGCGAGGTGATCACCATGCGCGATCATCTGCGCAACATCACCGAAGAGGTCGAGGTCTGTGATCCGGTCTTCTTTGATCCAGACGGAGGGCGTGCCCGTGGCTAGTCTGATTGCATTGACGCCCGCAGCGGGGCTTTTGCCGCTGACCATTGGCGGGATCACGATTACGGAAGTGGTGCCTGAGGCGCTGACCTCGGTTGCGCCCTTCAAGGGCCAGAAGAAGGCGGTGTCGGATGCGCTGAAGGCGCAGGTCGGGGCAGGGTTGCCTGCGGCAAACCGGCGGACTGGCCCTGTGACGTGGTTCGGACATGGCGTCTGGATGGTGGAGGGCGCGGTCTCGGTCGCGGGTGCGGCTGTGACCGATCAGTCTGATGCATGGGCTGTGGTTACGATCAGCGGGGCAGGGGTCGAGGATGTTCTGGCACGGCTGGTCCCCGTCGATCTGCGCGCATCGGTGTTCAAGAAGGGCCATGTTGCCAAGACCATGCTGGCGCATTTGTCGGTGACGGTTGTGCGCACGGGGGCGGACAGCTTTGAAATCATGACCATGCGGTCGATGGCAAAGACTTTGGTTCATGATCTTGAGACCGCAGCGCGTGGTGTGGCAGCGCGGGGCTAGTTTCCGGCGCAGGAGCCTTCGGCGAGAGTTTCTTGGGAGAAAGAAGTCTGGGCCTCTGGTTTCCGGCGGGCCTATGCACGATATAGTAGGGTATGAGCCTGCCACCCGGATTCCTTGATGAATTGCGTAACCGGCTGTCCCTTGGGCAAGTTGTCGGGCGCAAGGTCATGTGGGATCAGCGCAAGTCCAATCAGGGCAAGGGCGATCTTTGGGCGCCGTGCCCCTTCCATCAGGAAAAAACCGCCAGTTTCCACGTCGATGATCGCAAGGGTTATTACTATTGCTTTGGCTGCCACGCCAAAGGCGATGCGATCTCCTTTGTGCGCGAGACCGAGAATGTGGATTTCATGGAGGCCGTGAAAATCCTTGCCGCCGAGGCAGGGATGCCCGTGCCCGAGCGCGATCCGCAGGCGCAGGAAAAGGCTGACCGCCGCACGCAGCTGGTCGAGGTGATGGAACAGGCGGTGAAATGGCACCGGATGCAGTTGCAGACGGCAGCGGCGGGCGAGGCGCGGGACTATCTGGCGCGTCGCGGGCTGTCGCCCGAGGCGCAGGAGCGGTGGGAGATCGGTTTCGCACCTGCGCAGGGTGGTATCTTTGCCCATCTGACGGGCAAGGGCGTTGAGGCCCAACAGGTCATTGATGCCGGTCTGGCCGCCGAAAGCGACCGTGGCGGCGCACCTTATGACCGTTTCCGTGGCCGCATCATGTTCCCGATCCGTGATGCGCGCGGCCGTGCCATCGGTTTTGGCGGGCGCGCGATGGACCCCAACCATCCGGCCAAATACTACAACTCGCCCGAGACAGCGCTGTTCGACAAGGGCCGGAGCCTGTTCAACCACGGCCCCGCACGCGAGGCGGCTGGCAAGGGTCATCCGCTGATTGTCGCCGAAGGTTATATGGACGTCATCGCGCTGTCGGAGGCAGGCTTTGGCGCGACTGTTGCTCCGCTCGGGACCGCAATCACCGAGGATCAGTTGCGGCTGCTCTGGCGCATGGCGGACGAGCCGATCATCGCGCTGGACGGGGATAAGGCGGGTCTGCGGGCCGCGATGCGGGTCATTGATATCGCGCTGCCACTCTTGGAGGCGGGCAAGTCACTGCGCTTTGCGCTGATGCCCGAAGGGCTGGACCCTGACGATCTGATCAAGACGCAAGGTGCGGGGGCCATGCAGAAGCTGGTGGATGCCGCGATCCCGATGGTGCAACTGCTCTGGCAGCGCGAGATCGAAGGCAAGGTCTTTGACAGTCCTGAGCGCAAGGCAGCATTGGACAAGGCGCTGCGCGAGAAACTGCAACTGATCCGCGACCCGTCGATCCGCGGCCACTACGGACAAGCGATCAAAGACCTGCGCTGGGCCCTGTTTTCCACAAGAAAAACCCCAGCAAAACAAGGGCAACGCCGTCAGCCGTGGTCAGCAGCGCGTGATCCGTGGAAGCGGGACGTCAGCCCGGTGGCGGCCTCCCGCGCCTCGGTTCTGGGAACGGGAACCGCAGACGAGGATCACCTTCGCGAGGCTGTCATTCTTGCGGCCCTGATCACGGCTCCTGATGTCGCCCCGGCCTTTGAAACCGATCTTGAACGGATGGAAAGCCGTGACCCTGCACACATGGCTTTGCAGGCTGCTGTTCTGCGCCATTTGGGGGCTGCGGACTTGCGGGCTCTGGTCGCGCAGGAATGTGGTCAAGACGCCCTTGAAAAGCTGTTTTCCCAAAACCATGTGAGGATCAGTCCGGTTGTCCGCAAAGACGGTGATGCCGACATCGCGCGGCTCTGTCTGGCAGAAGAATTTGCCAAGCTGACGGCGCGGCGTGGACATCAGCGCGAAATCGAAGATGCGATCGAAGATTTGGGCGGCGTTGCGGATGAAGGGCTGACTTGGCGGCTTGCCAAGGCAAGCGAGGCCGTCAACGAGGCCGGCCGTGGAAATGGGGACGATAAGGTCGATTACGCCATCGGCGAAAACGGCGCGCGGATGAAAAAGGACGAGCAATCCGCGTTCGATCAACTTTTGCAGAAGATCGATTTTGCCAAGGGCCGGAAACGGCCTAACTGACACAAGATGCAACACATCGGAAAAGCAGAGGTCATCTGCTTGCGAATCACCGGAATGCAAGGTTGATTCGTTAGGAACCGAATCAGCCGAATCACTTCGGACATGACGCTTTGAAAGGGCAGACTTTATGGCCGCAAAAGACACCGACGATCGTAAGGACGACGATCAGGACGGCGATATCAGCCTTGATATGAGCCAGGCCGCCGTCAAGAAGATGATCGCGGACGCGCGCGAGCGCGGCTATATCACCTACGACCAGTTGAACGCGGTGCTGCCGCCCGATCAGGTGTCCTCGGACCAGATCGAAGACGTGATGTCGATGCTGTCGGAGATGGGCATCCAGGTCACCGAAGAAGAAGAAAGCGAAGAGACCGAGGAAACCCAGGCCAATACGGCCGTAGCCACATTGGGCGGTTCGCGCGATGTGGCGATTGGCGGCGCG
>CAZOMZ010000204.1:0-3861 GCA_964581065.1 uncultured Loktanella sp.
GGCCGGTTGAGGCGCTGATCATCGGTGCTGTCGCAGGGATCCTGTGTCAGGAAGCTGTCAACATGATCCGCAACAAGATCAAGATCGACGATACGCTGGACGTCTTTGCCGTCCACGGCGTCGGCGGCATCTTCGGCACGATCATGATCGCGGTCTTTGGTGCTGGCGCATGGGCTGCGCAACTGGGCAGCCTTGTGATTGTCGGGGTCTATACCGTGGTCGTCACAACCGTGCTGATCTTTGTCGTCAAGGCCATTACCGCGCTGCGCGTGGACGCCGAAACCGAGGTCAACGGTCTCGACCTCGCCGTGCACGGCGAACGCGCCTACGATATGAACAGCTGATCAAGCAGCGCGCGGGGCGGTCACTGTGCTGCCCCGCTTATCATTTTGCCAAAAATACTCCCGCCGGAGGCTCCGGCAGTCGCAACCGGGAAACTGCTAGCCGTAAAGCTCTGCCGCGCGCCGCTCGAACGAGCGCACCACACGTTGCATCGCTTCGTTAAAGAACATGCCGGCCGCTCCCTGCAAAAGGCGGCTCTTGAACTCGAAGTCCACGGCGAATGACACCTCGCAGCCTCCCTCCACATCACGGAACTGCCACTGGCTTTCCAGATGGCGGATCGGCCCGTCGAGATATTCGGTATCAATCTGCATTTTCTCGGGCCAGAGCAGGACACGGCTGCCAAAGCGTTCGCGGAAGACTTTGAACGAGATCACAAGGTCCGCCAGCATCTCGTGATACGCGCCCTTGTCGGTCACGCTGCGCACCCGTGCCGCGGCTGTCCAGGGCAGGAATTGCGGGTAGTTCGCCACATCCGCCACAAGATCATACATCTGCTGGGCCGTGTAAGGCAGAAACTTGGTTTCGGAATGGCTTGGCATTTCGGCCTTTCGCGGGTGACTTCACCGCACCATGTCGTAAAATACGCCACAGAAATCAACCCATTCCCGAGGTCCAGATGTCGCAGAAGCCCTACGTTATCGATACAATGATCAGCGCAAAGGCGATTGCCGCAAAGATCGAAGACCTCGCCAAAGTGATCGGGCAAGAGTTCAGGGACACCGACAAACTGGTCGTCGTGGGCCTCTTGCGCGGATCATTTGTCTTTATCGCCGATCTGGTTCGCGAGCTGGATCTGCCGGTCGAGGTCGATTTTCTGGAAGCCTCGTCCTACGGCGATGGTATGGAAAGCAGCCGTGAGGTGCGGATCCTCAAAGACCTGCGCGGTCAGATCGAAGGGCGTGACGTGCTGGTCGTCGAAGACATCGTCGACACAGGCTATACGCTGGCCCATGTGACCAAGTTTCTCAAAAACCGCAAACCGGCACGGTTGAAGTCAATTGCCCTGCTGGACAAACCCGCCCGCCGCGAGGTGGATTTCAAGGCGGACTGGACCGGTTTTGAAATCCCTGACGAATTCGTCGTGGGCTACGGGATCGACTACGCGCAGCGCAACCGCAACCTGCCCTTTATCGGCAAGGTGCGTTTTGTGGATGAAACAGCATGAATGCGCGCTGGCTGGTGATGATGAAGCGGTGGGCACAGAACCCGCCGTCTCCTGCCAAGATCAAGTTCGTATTCGGAATCGTCGCTGTCTGTCTTGCCATCGCGATTGCCGAAAACATCTGGGGCTGGCCGGAATGGCTGACGCCCAATCGGGTCAGCAGTCCGCGCTAGCCATCACTAATGCGTCATTTGACCGCAGGCAAACACACGCTATCGTGAAGAGTAGAGCTCGCACCTTGTCGAAAGGAAGACCCAATGACGCTCAAGACTCTGACTGCTCTCACTCTCTCCACATCTTTGGTTCTGGCGACCGCAGCGGCTGCTGACGGTCATCTCAGTCAGGATCAGGAACGTGCGATCAGCGCACGCAAGGCCCATATGGCGCTCAATGGATTCAACATCGGTCCGCTTGGCGCGATGGCGCAGGAACAGATCCCCTATGACGCCGAGGTCGCCGCAGCAGCAGCCGCGAACCTTGCCGCACTCGGCAGCATGAACGAAGATCGCTACTGGCTGGAAGGCACCGACCTCAGCGTCGGCGGCACGCGCGCCAAGGCCGAAATCTGGAGCGACCCGGACGGTTTTGCGGCCGAGCTTGCAAGATTTGCAGACGCCACGACCGCACTGGCCGCTGTTGCCGGTGACGGTCTTGATGCAATGCGCGGTGCATTCGGCCCTGTCGGCCAGTCCTGCGGGTCGTGTCACGAAGCCTATCGCGGCCCGCGCAACTAAGCGCGCGCGACAGTCTCACCCATGCGTGTATTGCGGGTCATCGCGGTCCTGACTTTGATCGGGGTGGTTGGTGGCGGATACCTCATCCGCCCGCAACCGCTCGCCGATGATGCCTTGGACGGAGTATCCGGAGACGCCTTGCGCGGCAGGGTGGTTTTTGCCGCGGCAGGCTGCGCGTCCTGTCATGCCGCCGATGGCGGGCCTGCCGATGTTCTGGCAGGCGGAAAGCGGTTCGTCTCTGACTTTGGCACGTTCATTGCCCCGAATATCTCGTCCGACCCTGCGCACGGCGTCGGCGGCTGGACTGACCTTGAACTGGCATCGGCCATCATGACTGGTGTCGGCCGCAACGGCGCTCATCTGTTTCCGGCTTTCCCCTACACAGCCTATGCGAAGGCAGAGCCGCAGGACATCGCCGACCTGATCGCCTATCTGCGCACCCTGCCCGCGTCCGACCGGCCCAACGAACCACATGACGTCGGCTTTCCTTTCAATCAGCGTATGGCCGTTGGCGTCTGGAAGCTGCGCTATGGCAATTCCGACTGGGTGACGCCCGCCACGACGGACACGGAAATCCGTGGCCGCTATCTGGTCGAGGCACTGGGCCATTGTGCGGAATGTCACACGTCGCGCGATCTGCTGGGCGGGTTGGAAACCGATCGCTGGATGGGCGGTGCGCCAAATCCCTCTGGTGAAGGACGTATCCCCAATATCACGCCCGCAGCACTTGGCTGGTCCGAAGACGAGATTGCGGCCTATCTCAAAACAGGATTTACGCCCGAGTTCGACAGTGCGGGCGGTTCAATGGCGGCGGTGATCCGGAATACAGCCCAGCTGAGCGACGACGACCGCGCCGCGATTGCGGCCTATCTGGTGGCACTGCCATCCGTGACGGATTAGGCCAGCCCCAGCTTTGCCTGACGCGCATCGCGCAACCGCGCGAAATCATCGCCCGCATGATAGGACGACCGTGTCAGCGGGGTAGCCGAAACCATCAAAAAGCCCTTGTTGTAGGCGGTCTTTTCGTAGGTCTTGAACTCTTCCGGCGTGACAAAGCGGTCAACCTTGTGGTGCTTTGGTGTCGGCTGCAGGTACTGGCCGATCGTCAGGAAGTCGATGTCCGCCGCACGCATGTCTTCCATGACTTGCACAACGGCCTGCTTGTCCTCGCCCAGACCCACCATAATGCCCGATTTGGTGAACATCGTCGGGTCGATCTCTTTCACACGCTGCAAGAGGCGCAGTGAATGGAAGTAGCGCGCACCGGGGCGCACTTCGGGGTAGAGACCCGGCACGGTTTCGAGATTGTGGTTGAAGACATCCGGCTTGGCTTTGACCACGATCTCCAGAACCGACGGGTCGCAGCGGATGAAATCGGGGGTCAGGATTTCGATGGTTGTGTCCGGCGACTGACGGCGCACGGCGCGGATGGTCATGGCAAAATGCTCGGCCCCGCCGTCTTCGATGTCATCGCGGTCGACCGAAGTGATCACGACGTGTTTCAGGCCCAGCTTTTTGACCGCATCGGCCACGCGACCGGGCTCAAAGACATCCAGCGCCTCGGGCGGTTTGCCGGTGGCGATGTTGCAGAAGGTACAGGCGCGGGTGCAGACCTCGCCC
>CAZOMZ010000205.1:0-3856 GCA_964581065.1 uncultured Loktanella sp.
CGCCCGAGACCGGCTTGCAATCATGGCCGCCGACCTGTTGGAAATAGGTGAACTGGCTGACTTCCATCCCGTCACACCAGACCTCCCAGCCGAGACCCCATGCACCTAAGGTCGGGCTTTCCCAGTCGTCCTCGACAAAACGGATGTCGTGGACTGAAGCATCAATGCCGATGGCCTTGAGCGAGCCGAGGTAAAGCTCCTGCAGATCGGGCGGGCTCGGTTTGATCAGCACCTGATACTGGTAGTAGTGCTGCAGGCGGTTCGGGTTCTCGCCATATCGGCCGTCAGTAGGACGGCGCGAGGGCTGCACATAGGCCGCAGCCCATGCCTTGTCGCCAAGCGCGCGCAGGGTGGTGGCAGGGTGGAATGTGCCGGCACCCACTTCCATGTCGTAGGGCTGCAGGATCGCACAGCCCTTGGCCGCCCAGTAATTCTGGAGCCGCAGGATGATTTCCTGAAAACTGCGTGGTTTTTCCGCCATCTGAACCCTCATCGCTGTTGGGCGTTCAATAGGGTGTGGCGCGGGAAGGGTCAATTAGGCAACGGGCGCGGATTTTCAGCAGAGCTCGGGAGGCGCCCAACCGCATCTGTCTTGCGTTTTTCGCGGCGCTGGTTAACGCAATATTACGCGACGATGAATTTTCTTGAGGCCATTATGCTCCGTTCCTGTCTTGCTGCTGTCTTTCTCCTGCTCAATACGCTCGCCGCACAGGCACAGGAAAACTGGTGGGTGCAGATCGCGGCGCGACCGACACTGGCCGAGGCAACCGACTTTGCGCGCAGCGCCGCAGCACGGCTTAGCGGTGTGCACGGGTTCTATCTGGGCAATGGTTTCTACGCGATTGCAGTTGGCCCCTTTGACCGCCCCGCAGCAGAGCGGGCCCGCCTGCGCCTGCTGTCAACGGCAGCGATCCCCAGCGACAGCTATGTCACCAGCGACGGCATTTATGACCGCCAGTTCTGGCCCATCGGCGGCGGTATCGCAGCCCCTGCCCCTATAGCGCCCACCCCGCCGACGGAAACGGTCATCTCGGCGCTGCCCGACGAAACACCACGTGAAGCACGCAACTCGGAAAGCCAACTGACCCGCAGCGAGCGCGAGACCCTGCAACGCGCGTTGCAATGGGCGGGTTTCTACAACGCGAGTATCGACGGCGCCTTCGGGCGCGGCACCCGCGCCGCGATGGAAGCCTGGCAGATCGCCAATGCAATGGAACCAACGGGGATTCTGACCACCCGCCAGCGGGCCGAACTGATCCGCCAGTATAACGCGGTGCTCGATGCGCTTGACCTGCAGACCGTGCGGGACGACGAGGCAGGCATTGCCATGCTTGTGCCGAACGCCGCAGTCGCCTTTACCGAATACCAGCCGCCCTTCGTGAAATTCGAAGCAAGCGGTGATCTGCCGGACGCCCGCGTTCTCTTCATTTCGCAACAAGGTGACTCAGAGACCCTGCGCGGGCTCTTCGAGATCATGCAGAGCCTCGATATCATTCCTGTGGAGGGCCCGCGGTCGGTCCGTTCGGATCGGTTTGTGATTGAAGGGGCGGATGCACGCATCCTGTCTTACACGCAGGCTCAACTGATAGACGGCGCGATCAAGGGCTTCACCCTCGTCTGGCCCGCTGACGACCGCGCGGCCTATGACAGGCTCTTGCCCGAAATGCAGGCCAGTTTCACAGCACTGGACGGCGTTCTCGACCCAGACATCGTGCCAGTTTCCGAGGACCAGTCGATTGACATGATCGCAGGTCTGGCAATCCGGCAGCCACAACTGTCACGGTCCGGTTTTTATGTTTCGGGCGACGGGGCGGTCTTGACCACCCTTGACGCGACGCTGAACTGCAATCGCGTCACCGTGAATGCCGAGGTCGAGATGAGCGTCGTTGCCCAGAGCCCCGAATTGCAGGTTGCCTTGCTGGTCCCGATTGAACCGCAAACGCCCCGCGACTTTGCCCGCTTCGCAGACAGCAACCCACGCCTGCGCAGCCGCGTGGCGGTGGCCGGATTTCCCTATGGCGGAGTTCTGGCTGACCCGACCCTGACATTCGGCACGATTGCTGACCTGCGCAGCCTGACAGGTGATGCACGGCAACTGCGGCTGGACCTGACGGCACAAGACGGCGACGCCGGCGGGCCGGTGTTGAACGAGTCAGGTCTTGTGCAAGGGGTGCTGCTAGAGCGCACCTCAGCTGACGGTCAGCTGTTGCCGGAGAACGTAAGCTTTGCCATGAAAACCACTGAAATCTCAGCGTTTCTTTCCGATCTTGGAATTCAGGCCGAAACCGCGGTTGATGCCCCGGCGATCACGCCGGTCGCATTGACACGTCAGGCATCTGACCTGGGCGTGCTGGTCAGCTGCTGGTAAGGGCAATATCCGCGCGCAAGCGGATGACCGTTGGCACATCACGTGCGAAAGCTGCCGCAAGTGCGGGCGCCAGATCGTCCAGCGTTGCCGGCTCATCCGCCGCCGCGCCATAAGCCTCGGCCAGTCTTAGAAAGTCGGGGTTGCGCTGGATCACCGCGTTCGGTGCGATCTGGGCTCGGACCATACTGTCCTCGATCTCGCCCAGCTTCCCGTTGTCCCAGATAATGATCGGCAGGTTGAGACCCAGTTCCACAGCGACCGCCAGTTCCTGCACGGTATACTGGAAACCGTAGTCCCCGAGGATCGCGACAACGGGCTTGTCGCCGACCCCGATCTTGCCGCCGATGGCCGCAGGCAGCGCATAGCCAAGCGTGCCAAAGCCGTAGGGGTGGTGCCAGTGGTTCGGGCGGTCCATCGGATAGACCTCTTTGGCGGCATAGGCGAATTGGGTCATATCGGAGAAAAACATCGTATCAGCAGGAAGCGCGGCCTTGAGTGCATCGACAACCGGCAGAATGCCAGGGCGCTCGGCGTCAAGCTGTGCGCGGAACCGCGCTTTGACTTTTGCCACCTCTGCCGCGTCCCAGCCTGTCTTGACGGGCTCGTCCTCCATCATGATCAAGGTATCGGCCAAATGCCCGTAGGCCCCTGCACAGATCGGCATATCGGCCTTGTGCCTGTCCGACAGCACCTCGGGGTCAAGGTCGATCCGCACCAGTTTGGCAGTATGGCCCAGCGCATCGCGCCAGAGGTCCACTTCGGAAAGTTCGGTGCCGACCGCGATGACAAGATCGGCAGAACCGATGATCTCGGCACTTTCCGGACGGGCGAGGATTGCGCCGTAGTTGAGCGGGTATTCGGAAGACATCCGCCCCCGCCCCGCGTAGGTGGTCATCACGGCCGCGCCCATGGCCTGCACCATCCGCGCCACCTGATCACCTCCCGTTTCGGCGCCCAAGGTCACGTTGAGATTGCGCGTCGACCCGCCGCCAAAGATGAAAAGCGGGCGTTCGGAGAGGCGCAGCAGCTCGCGCAGAGGCTCCAGTCGCAAGGGATCGGACTCGTCCGCGGACCCGACGGGCCAGTCTGACGCGGCTGGCGCGGCGGGGGCCTGTGCCTCCAGTGCGGAAATCGGCACCTGAATATGTTTGGGACGCGCGCGCCGTGTCTGGAACTCGACCATGGCGCGGTCGATCAGATGGTATGCAGCCTCTGCTGTCTTGGCCGTCACAGACCAGTCACAGACAGTGGCCGCCGCCCCTTCCTGATCCTTCATCTGGTGCAACTGGCCGCGTGTGGCCTCGGTCTCATCCAGAACCGAAGACAGAACAAGCATCGGCACGCTGTCAGAGTATGCCTGCCCCATCGGTGTCATAATGTTGCACAAACCCGGGCCGGAAATCACATAGGCCACCCCGACCCGCCCGGTCGCACGGGCATAGCCATCGGCCATGAAGCCCGCGCCCTGTTCGTGGCGGGCCAGAACAT
>CAZOMZ010000206.1:0-3839 GCA_964581065.1 uncultured Loktanella sp.
CACGTCGGCTGACTCGGCGGTGCTGATCATCAACACGATCAACGCAGCCGGTGACGAAGGCCCGAAGGCACGTCCGCATATCCTCTTCTGGGGTGCTGCGCTGGCGCTGGTTGTAGGTGGTCTGATCATTGCAGGCGGTCTTGGCGCGATCCAGACGGCGATGGTGATCGGAGCCCTGCCATTCAGCCTCGTGATGGTGCTGATGGGGATTGCACTGGTCAAGGGGATCTGGCGCGACAGCCGCCGCGAGGCAGCTGGTGTGCAGTCGACGATCCCTGACGAGGGCGTTCCTGCCGAATAGGCACCAATCAATGACAACAAATCCGGCCCCGGTGCTTGCGCATCGGGGCCGTTTTCGTATCCATGTCGCTATGAATATGGATATCGCATGGGTCCGGGCCCAGTTTCCCGCTTTTGAACAATCATCGCTGCGAGGGCAGGCGTTCTTCGAGAACGCCGGCGGGTCATACACCTGTCGTCAGGTGATTGACCGTCTGCATCGCTTTTATACCGCACGGAAAGTGCAACCCTACGCGCCTTATGAAGTCTCGCGCATTGGCGGTGAAGAAATGGACGAGGCGCGTGCGCGACTGGCGGTGATGCTGGGTGTGAAGACCGATGAAGTCTCTTTTGGTCCGTCGACCACCCAGAACACCTATGTTCTGGCCCAAGCAGTCCGCAAATGGATCAAACCGGGCCAGAGCATTGTTGTGACCAATCAGGATCACGAAGCGAACTCGGGCCCTTGGCGCCGTTTGGCGGATGACGGGGTGAAAGTGCTTGAATGGCAGATCGACCCCGAAACGGGATCTCTTGATCCCGACGATCTGGATGATCTGTTGCAACAGGACGTGGCACTTGTGTGCTTTCCGCATTGCTCGAACGTTGTGGGCGAGATCAATGATGTGCGGGCGATTACCGCCAAAGCAAAGGCGGCAGGCGCGCGGGTTTGCGTTGATGGTGTCTCTTATGCCCCTCATGGCTTTCCCGATGTCGGCGCGTTGGGGTGCGATGTCTATCTTTTCAGTGCCTACAAGACCTACGGCCCGCATCAGGGGATCATGGTGATCCGCGAGGACTGGGGCTTTGATCTGCCCAATCAGGGGCACCACTTTAACGGCGACAGCCTTTACAAGCGCTTCACGCCAGCGGGGCCGGATCACGCGCAAGTGGCAGCGAGTGCAGGTATGGCAGATTATTTCGAGGCTTTCTCGGCTCATCACGGGGGCGGGCAGGGGGCGGATGCTGCGCGGTTGTCGCATGACATGATGCGCGCCCATGAAGTCGCCTTGTTGCAACCCTTGCTGGACTACGCTTCGGCCAAGAACTCGGTCCGTTTGGTTGGCCCCAAGGATGCGGCGCGCCGCGCGCCCACCGTGGCAATGGCCCTAAAGGGAGATGCGGAAGCGGTCGCAGCCAGGCTTGCCCCGCACGGGATTATGGCAGGCGGGGGTGATTTCTATGCCCAGCGACCCTTGCAGGCTGTTGGTGTTGATCCGGCGAAAGGCGTGTTGCGGGTCAGTTTTGTCCACTACACCGACAAGGCCGAGGTTGACGCCCTGATGGAGGCGCTAGATCAGGTCTTGTAACAACAGGGTCCTGATCCGATGAGCAAACCCCCAATCCTGATGTGGTTCCGGCGCGACTTGCGTCTGGGTGACCACGCGGCGCTGACAGCGGCCTGCAAGTCGGGTCATCCGGTGATCCCGGTTTTCATCCTTGATGAGTTGACCGAAAGCATGGGGGCCGCGCCCAAGATGCGGCTTGGCCTGTCGGTTGAGAGTTTGGGCAAGGCGCTGGCTGAAAAGGGATCACGCCTGATCCTGCGGCGCGGACAGGCGCTGGATGTGCTGCGCGCACTGGTCAAAGAGACCGGGGCAGGGTCGGTCTATTGGTCCCGCCTTTATGACCCCGAGACGCGCAGTCGCGATACCGACGTCAAATCGGCGCTCAAGGACGACGGGATCACGGTTGAAAGCTTTGCCGGTCATGTCCTGTTCGAGCCTTGGACGGTCGAGACAAAGACAGGCGGTTTCTACAAGGTCTATACGCCGATGTGGAAATCCGTGCGCGAACGTGACGTGCCCCCGGACCTGGCAACACCGTCAGATATCGCTGCGCCAGACGACTGGCCGGCCAGCGACAGTCTTGGCGATTGGCAGATGTCCGCCGCGATGCGACGCGGTGCGGATATTCTCGCGCGCCACTGCACTGTCGGTGAGCAGGCCGCGTCCGACAGGTTGGGCGCATTCATCGCCCACCGTGTGGCGGATTATGCCAAGAACCGTGATCTGCCTTCTGTTGATGGCACATCGGGCCTGTCTGAGAACCTCACCTACGGCGAGATCAGCCCCCGCCGGTGTTGGCACGCAGGCTGGCGGGCGCTGCATGATGGAAAATCGGATGCCGAGGTGTTTCTGAAAGAACTGGTCTGGCGCGAGTTTGCCTATCATCTGGCCTATCACACCCCGCGGATCACCAGCGGCAACTGGAAGGAAGACTGGGACGCCTTTCCATGGAACACCGATGAGCGGCTGGCCGAAGTCAAAGCATGGAAACAGGGCCGCACGGGGATCAGATTTGTCGATGCCGCCATGCGCGAGATGTATGTGACCGGCACAATGCACAACCGCGGGCGCATGATCGTGGCCTCCTACCTGACCAAACACCTGCTATGTCATTGGAGGATCGGGTTGGACTGGTTCGCTGATTGCCTGATCGACTGGGACCCGTGCAGCAATGCGATGGGCTGGCAATGGTCGGCAGGCTCGGGCCCGGATGCGACACCCTATTTCCGCGTCTTCAATCCGGTCACCCAGCTCGACAAGTTCGACAAGGACCGGAGCTACACCACGCGCTGGCTTGCCGAGGGGCAGACATCCCCACCCGAGACAGCGTTGTCATATTTTGATATGATCCCGCGCAGCTGGGGGATGTCACCTGATGATCCATATCCTGCGGCAATCGTCTCTGCCGAAGACGGGCGCAAGCGCGCGTTGGAGGCTTACGAGTCCCGCGGGTTCTGATTGCCCCAAAGTCAATGTCACGAACTGTTAATGTTTTCCGTGACTTCGACACGCCACAGGCTAGTTTGGGGTGAACACAGAAGGCGGCAGACGACGGCCAAGGTGACGCTATGACAACAGGATCGCAGATGATTTTGACCAGTACCGAGGGGCAGACCGACTTGCCCCGCTATTTCTCACGCGTGTTCGATCAGGTCAAAGACCTGCGCAAGGGCCGCGTGGATATCATATTGCCGGATGGGCGGCACTTTCGTGCGCAAGGGGCAGAGCCCGGTTATGTTGCAGAAGTTCACGTGCACAACGCCGATCTTTTCACCCGTACTGTCCGCGAAGGCGATCTGGGCTTTTCCGAGGCCTATCTCGATGGCTGGTGGAGCACGCCCGACCTGATGGCCGTGATGGATTTCATGCATGACGAGGCGGACCATATCTATGACGGGTTCCCTGCACAGAAACTCGTCCAGCTTTATGAGCGCATCCGCTTCTGGATGCAGCGCAACTCGAAAAAGCAGGCACGCAAGAACATCAGCTATCACTACGATCTGGGCAACGATTTCTACAGCCTCTGGCTGGACGATACGATGACCTATTCCTCGGCCATTTTCGAGACCGGTCAGGAAAGCACCGAGGCCGCGCAGACCGCGAAATACGCCAGCATGATCGACCAGATGGGCGCGCAGGCAGGTGATCATGTGCTTGAGATCGGCTGCGGCTGGGGTGGTTTCGCCGAATATGCCGCCAAGGAACGCGGCATCAAGGTCACCGGCCTGACAATCAGCCGCGAACAGCACGACTATGCCGTCGCCCGAATGG